>CAZDAF010000060.1:0-13318 GCA_964503115.1 uncultured bacterium | reverse complement strand
CCCTCACGTCCCGGCTGATTTTTTATCGAGTTATATTCGAGTTGTTAATCCAGCACTTCAATCAGTGCCGCACCGCCCATACCGCCGCCCATGCACATGCTCACGATGCCCCATTTGCCGCCGGTTCGGCGAAGTTGATGAATGAGCGTCGCGGTGAGTTTTGCGCCGGTGCAACCCAGCGGATGGCCCAGAGCTATCGCGCCGCCGCAGATGTTGATTTTCTCCATCGGCAATTTCAATTCCCGGGCGCAGTAGAGCCATTGTGAAGCGAAGGCCTCGTTTACTTCAAAGAGGTCTATATCCTTGACTTGTTTTCCTACCTTTTTAAGCAATTTCGGTATGGCGTATCTAGGCCCGACGCCCATTTCGTCGGGGCGGCATCCGATCACCTGGAAATTATGGAACTTCGCAATCGGCTTGATGCCGAGTTCATCGGCTTTATCGGCGCTCATGATAATGCTTGCGGCGGCGCCGTCGGTCATCTGGCTCGAGTTCCCCGCCGTAACGCTGCCGTTCTTTGCAAAAGCCGGACGAAGCTTGGCCAACCCCTCGATAGTGGTGCCACGGCGCACGCCGTCGTCCTTATCGAAAGTGAAGAGTTGTTTTTCATAGTGACCGTTGATTTGCTTATATTTCACCGCTTCCGTAATGGGGGCGATTTCCTCGTCGAACCATCCTTTATCCTGTGCCTGAGCCGCCAGTTCGTTCGAGCGTAGTCCCGCCTCGTCCTGCATCTCGCGGGTGATTCCGTACCGGTTGGCGACGTTTTCGGCGGTGATGCCCATCGAAACGTACAAATCAGGGTACTCGTCCGTCCATTCGGGATGCGGGCGGTTGATAAACCCGCCCATGGGCACTCGCGTCATGCTCTCGACGCCGCCGCCGATAATAATGTCGCTCCAGCCGACCATAACGTTCTGCGCAGCCAATGCTATCGCCTGGAGGCCCGAGGAACAGAACCGGTTGACCGTAAGGCCGGGTACTTCGTCGGGCAGCCCGCAGTACTGCGCCAACACTCTGCCGATATTCAGTCCCTGTTCGGCCTCCGGGAAACTGCATCCTATTATCACATCTTCGATCATTTCCGGTTTAACCTGGGGCACTTTTCCGAGCGCGCCTTTGATTGCGGTAGCTCCGATAACGTCGATACGGGTGTTTACCAGACTGCCACGCCTGGCTCGCGCCCCCGGTGTTCGAACACTTGCTGCGATGACCGCTTCTCGCATCGTTTTCTCCTTCCTTTTAATTCCTGAGAGGCCTGCCGGTGAGCAGCATGTGCTCGAGGCGAGCCTGTGTTTTTTCTTCGTGGCACAGCTCGACGAAAGTTTCACGCTCGAGTTCGAGGATGTAATCTTCGTCGACGAGACCGTTTTCAGGCGCTTCGCCGCCGCCGAGTATGTTGGCGAGCTTCCGGGCGATGAGCGCGTCGTGCTCGCTCGCGTAACCGCCGACGGTCATGTTCATAAGTATGGCGTTGACCATGCCCCGTAGCTGCGAGCCCATAACCTGTATCTTTTCCTTTTTGGGAGGTTTGAACCCGGCTGCGTGCATGGCGAGCACTTCCTTCTTGGCCTGGCCGATAAGCTTGCGAGAGTTGAAGATGATCTTATCCCACGGTCTCAAGAATCCCATGTTTCTGGCGTCTGCGGCGCTTGAGCCTACTTTGGCCATAGCGATCATCTCGAAAATGGGTGTTGCAAACGGTTGCAGGTCGAGAATCCGTACCTCTTTCGGCACGAAGTTCTGGAAATGTTTTAGCAGGTTCATGCAACCGCCGCCCGCCGGCACCAACCCGACACCGACCTCGACCATACCCATAAACAGGTCGTGGTGCGCAACCATCATATTGCTCCCCATGGCCACTTCCGCGCCGCCGCCCAATGCCAAGCCATAAGGAGCGGACACCACGGGCACCGGCGAATAGGTCATGTACTGGTTGGTTTCCTGGAAATATCTTACCGCATCGCGGATCATGTCCCACTGCTTCTCCTTCGCCCCCTGAAGCACGACGCTGATATTGGCGCCGGCGCTGAACGCCCCCGGCATGCCGGCCATCTGGTTGCCTATAACCACACCGATTCCCTCGGCGCAGGCGCGGTCGACCGCGTTGCGCATCATTTCCCACATGTCCTGATCAAGACTGTTCATGGGGCTGTGGAACTCGACAAGGAATACGCCGTCTCCGATATCCAGCGTTGTGGCGGTGTTGCGATGCTCGACAATCCTGTTCTTGTCGGTTTTGAGGTCGGTGAGGACAATTATGTCAGGCTCGACATCGACATCAACGTACTTCTTCTTGGAAAAATCCCACATAAGGAGTTTTTTGCCCTTTTTCTTGTAGAAGGATTTAGCTTTGGCGGCGATCATGTCCTTGATCTTTTTGGGGACTTTCATACCATCTTTTTCCATCCGCGCGACGGTTTCCTTCACGCCTACCGCGTCCCATGCTTCAAAAGGTCCGAGATCGAGGTTGAAACCCCATCGCATGGCGCGGTCCACCTCGATGATACGGTTGGCGATTTCGGGCACGCGCTCGGCGGCGTATATGCAGCCGTCGGCGAAAACTTTCCATGCGAACTCGCCCAGCTTTCCCTCGATTTCGATGGTCTTCTTGATACGCTTGCCCGGGTCCTGTTCAAACGCAACCATACCCAGCGCCTGGTTCTTCGGGGCTTTTCCTACCGTGTAATCGAGCGTTTCGGGGTCTATTGCGACGAACTTCTTCTTTTCCTCTCTCTTGTAGAATCCCTGACCGGCTTTATTTCCGAGCCAGCCTTTTTCGACCATTTTCTCGATAAAGTCGGGCAATGTAAAGTAAGCCTCGGCCTCTTTCTGTTTTACCATATCGTAGGTGTTGTGAGCGATGTGGACGAGCGTATCGATGCCCACGAGGTCCGCGGTTCGGAACATCGCGCTTTTAGGCCGACCCATCGGCGGACCCATTACCTGGTCAATCTCCTGGATATTGAGACCGAGTTCGAGCATCAACTTGATAGCACGGATCATGCCCCCGACGCCGATGCGGTTGGCAACGAAGTTGGGGGTGTCTTTGGCATAAACGATGCCCTTGCCGAGAGTGTCCGAACAAAATTCGGCAAGGTCGGCTACAACATCGCGAGAAGTTTCTTTCGTGGGAATAAGCTCGAGCAGATGCATGAATCTGACGGGATTGAAAAAGTGAGTTCCGAGGAAATTTTTCTTCATCTTCGGAGTCATGGCCGCCGCCATATCCTTGATGGGGATGCCGGAGGTGTTCGAGCTGATTATTGCCGTGCCGTTCCAGACCTTTTTGATCTTTTTGAATAAGTTGTTCTTGATCTTGAGGTTCTCGACAACGACCTCGATAATCCAGTCGCAGTCCTTGAGCATATCAAGGTTGTCATCGAAGTTCCCGATCTGAATCCTGTCCGCGTCCGCCTTCTCCATGAATGGAGACTGTCTGGCTTTGAGAGCTTTCCGGACTGCCGTTTGAGGGAACTTGTTACGAAAGGCGGGTGAATCTTTGGTTAAACCTTTTTTCTTGTCATCGTTTCCGAGCTCGGGCGGCACAATGTCCAACAACACCACATCCAACCCCGCGCCGGCCATGTGTCCGGCGATACCCATGCCCATCACGCCGCTGCCAAGTACCGCTACTTTTTTAATTTCTCTTTTCATAAAGCCTCCTATCTTTAAAAAATACAACTATAACATTTACTTATGGCCCATTGCGGGCGCTTCCGATTAGATATTCGAGCACTCTTTCCTCGTGGTTCGAAAAAAACCGGTCAAGGCAGGTTTTGCTCACCCAACTGAAATCCCAAAGGGATAATACACCAACATACTATTCGAGCATGAAATAAAAGTCAACCACCCGAAAAGTCCCCAAAAAACAGATATGAACCCGCCGATACTCGAATTCCAGGCACTCCGGCATTTGCGCTCATATTTGGACGAAATTAAAAATTTGTATATTTTCGTATCATGACGGGGATCAACAAGTCTCGGTGGGGTGGTATCGCATGCGCGGTAATTATCTGCCTGTGGTCGATAGGGCTATTCGCAGCTTCGACCACCGCGACAAGTAAGCCGCCTTTCACCACGGAAGAGTTGGACAAGCTCGTACGGGGCGAAGTAGTGTACAGCCTCGTCGAAACCAAAATTTCGGACACCGAGCAGACCTCGATGCTGGTCACGTCGGTTCTGATCCGCCACCCTGCGGAGGTTATCTGGGAGGTGTTAAATCATCCGGAGCGCGAAATGGAATGGATACCATACCTCAAGGAAAGCACCGTGGTAATCGACAAACGACCCACACCTACCACCCGGGTTACCGTGATCGATTACAAGATCGTTGCATACGGGATCAAGGTATATTATTCGCTCGTTCGGGAATACGACTACAAAGCACGCACAATCAGGGCGTACATGGACAAGGAGCGGCCCTATAAATACTTCCTGGACATTCAGGCCGGATGGAATTTCTACCCATACCGCGACGGCATTATCTTCCGGTACTGGTCGGACAGTAAGCTCACCATAAACCTGCCGAAAGTTATTTCACGACGCCTGGCCGAAAAACAACTCGCAGCCGGTATCGAAGCGATCCGGAAACGTTGCGACTATATCGCCGAGGAGATGAAGCGCCGGTAACACCCCGAAGCACACACCTCCGCACTTGAAACGAAGCCGTTCCCAAGAAAAGCCTCTCTGATGATGACTTTGGACATGTTGATCGTTTTATCCTCGAACTGCACGGCGATCCGGTTCCAGCCCGTTACCATGGACTCATAAATTATCAAAGTGTTAATATTTCTAAATTTCCCTTCAGCAAATTTACTTAATCCGGGGACACAGTACTAGTTTTTCTCCTTTTTAACCATAGTAGAAAGGTCTTCCAAAAAAATCTATATTATGTCCTCAGGCCTAGGTCAGATTAAACAACACTTCCTTGCCCCGGAATTTAGCCTGGCTGCCGAGTTTTTCCTCGATGCGCATCAGGCGATTGTACTTGGCTATACGCTCGCTTCGGGAAGCGCTGCCCGTTTTTATCATCCCGGCGCCGCTTGCTACTGCGAGGTCTGCGATGGTGGTGTCTTCCGTTTCGCCGGATCGGTGGCTTATGACACTCGTCCACTTTGCGCGGCGCGCCATATCGATGGCCTCGAGAGTTTCGGTGAGCGTGCCGATCTGGTTAAGCTTGATAAGTACGCTATTGGCGCAGTCTTCCTTTATACCACGTTTTATAAGGTCGGTGTTTGTGACAAATATATCGTCACCCACCAGTTGTATTTTATTTCCAATGCGTTGGTTCAGGAGCTTCCAGCCTTTCCAGTCGTTCTCCTCGAGCCCGTCTTCAAGGCTTATTATCGGGTACCGCCCGACGAGTTTTTCGTAATAATCGACCATTTCCTTTGAAGTACGCACCGGTTTATCCTCGGCGGCAAGTCGGTATCGTTTGTTTTTGTAGAAAGAGCTCGCGGCGGAATCAATGGCGATAAAAACGTCCTTGCCGGCTTTGCGGCCCGTTTTTTTTATGGCCTCCATAATGACCTCGAGCGCCTCTTCGTTGCTGTCGAGGTTCGGCGCGAATCCGCCCTCGTCGCCGACGCCGGTGTTCAGTTTTCGCGATTTCAATACCGCTTTGAGAGCATGAAATGTCTCGGCTCCCCACCGTAAAGCTTCCCTGAAAGAAGGCGCTCCGAGCGGAAACACCATAAACTCCTGTATATCGACGTTGTTGTCTGCGTGAGCGCCGCCGTTGAGTATGTTCATCATCGGGACAGGCAACTCCCTTGCGTTGACACCGCCTATGTATTTATACAGCGGCAATCCCACCGCCTGCGCGGCGGCTTTGGCCACGGCGACACTGACGCCCAGGATGGCGTTAGCGCCCAGCTTGGCCTTGTTGGGCGTTCCGTCCATTTCTATCATGGCGCGGTCTATTTCCTCCTGGTCGAGCGCGTCCATACCGCACAGCTCCGGCTCTATCTTATCGACGACGTTCTTAACGGCCTTCAGGACGCCCTTTCCCCCGTAGCGGTTTTTCGCGCCGTCCCTCATCTCGATAGCCTCGCGTTCGCCCGTACTGGCCCCACTGGGCACGGCAGCTCTGCCCATGGCGCCGGAGAAGAGGTGAACGTCCACCTCGACAGTGGGGTTGCCCCGGCTATCGAGTATCTCTCTCGCATTAATGCTTACTATTCCACTCATTGCGATCCTCCTTGAGTTGCTTGGTCTCTCTTGTCCAGCGCTACTCAGTTATTCTCATAGGTTGTTTATCGCGGTTGGATAAACTTGATCGTATCACAGAGATAATCGCCTATCAAGCGGTATCCATCCTCGTTTGGATGCACCACGTCGAGGGAAGGGTCTCGGAAAAGTTTTTCAGTGCTTAGCTTGTAGAACTTCGATTCGAGATCCAGCAGCGGCACGGTCTTTTTCGACGCCGCCTCTCGCACAATGTCGTTGTAGTCGCCATGCAGCCGCCTCAAACGTCGGGCCGTTTCTTCTTCGACTTCATTTTCCAATCGCCGTATGAATCCGAGCCCGAAGAGGTAATCCGGCACTTTGCCACTGTCCAACGCCGAAGGGGTTGTGAGCAATACCGCCCGAGCGTTCGACGCTTTTACTTTATTTATAAGCTCGCCAAGCAGCGCACGATACTCATCCATCGGAACTCGATAAACATGCGAAGCGCTCTCATTCCGCTTTGCATCGCCTCGCGCCACGGCGTAATGCAGAAGCTGGAAGATGCACAGACCTCTCACAAAACTTACCGGCCACGGAAGTTCGGGCGCTCCCATAACTTGCTGGCGCGAATCGGGATAACCTCGAGCATACCAGTGGTCGTTCCAGCCGAACATCACCGTCACGATGTCCGGCTTAACTCGCGCGATGCGACTTTCAAACATCCTCAACCCCTGAAATAGCGAATACCCCGGTACACCCGCGTTGATAACCTCGTAGCCGTTGCCGAGACACTCCGCAAGCATCTGCGGGTAGCTTACTGCGCCTCCGAAGGTCACCGAATCGCCAAGTGCCACAACTCTAGTCACTCCGGGAGTTTTCTCGATTGCGAATTCCGGGCCACGGAAACCTTTCGAGTTGATAGGCTCGATGTCCTCACCCATTTCTTCGCCGGGCTTCAATTTCCAAAACGTCGTCGAATCGGGTACGAATATTTCGTGCAGCTCTTTAGGGTTGGGAAAGTTGAACTCCATATATCGCGGCCGGGTATCGAACCTGAATCCCGCCATTCGCAACCCGATCTCCGCCGTCATCAGCAGAAAGAAAGCCACAAGCAGGGAGGCCAAAACAAGCAGTAAGCGCGAACCGTTTTTCGGCTGGAGCGTCATGGTCGGCCGGAGACCTCCTCGTAAACTTTCGACACCGCACTGACAAGGTTACTCACCGAATACTCCGACGCCGCCTGTTGCGCCCGCTTTGTTATTTCAATCAACTTCCGGTCCGGTTCCAGATCGAGGCATCGGAGAATAGAAGCGGCAAGCGCAACCGGATCACCTTTTTCGACAAGAATGCCCCTCGATCCACCCGCTAACGCTTCCGGTATGCCGCCCACGCGCGTTGCCACCGCCGGAGTACCCATTGCAGCGGCCTCGATCAGCACTATTCCGAAAGCCTCCGTCCACGAAGGCAACACCAGCGCCCGAGCGCGGCGTATTTCATCGAGCAGATCGTCTCGAGCCACGTCGCCCAACCACTTCACGCTGCGCTTGAGTGACGCCGATTTTGCGTAAGCGCGCCCGTGCACAAACTCACGCCCGGCGATCAGCAGCTTCGCGTCAGGCCGCAACGCACTCACCCGCCGCCATGCACTCAGCAATACGGGCAAACCCTTACGGAAATAATCCCTCCCGGCAAATATCACACGAGGCGGTCGTTCGGCCAACGGAGGCCCGGGCTCCAGTGGTTCGACCGCGTATGGAATCACCCGCACGTTGGGGTGCGGCGTCCTCGATCCGACATAAGCCGAATGAACTATCACGGCATTCGCGCGTTTTAGTATCGGTTCATACCGACCCCTGCGCCGCGCTGCGAAAAAAAGCCGCAACGGCAGGTCGACCGACGGGAAAAGTTGCTCTCCCCGAAGCCAGTAAACGTCGTGCAAGTCAATCACCAGCGGCGCTTTTACAGATTGTGCCACTTGAGGGTCGAGATGCTTGAGGTCCATGACATGCGCCACATCCCAGCTTTCAGACAGATCGGAGACTGAAGCATAGCGACGCACTTTAAGGCTCTCGATTCTCTCCAACGCCTCGGCGAGAATGCCCGAGTAAGTTCCGCTGCCTGTTCCGGCGGCATTTTTGGGTGAAATTAAAAGAACGCGCTTTTTTTTCATTTTCTGCGATAAAGCTCGAAATCGCCTATGGTGGTTTCATGAAAGTATTTTTCATGGATAAAACGCTTGAATTCGGGAAAATCCTTCAATTGCGTAGCGCTGTCTTCGTTTTCGAGCGCGTTACAATCCCGATGCACCACGGCTATGTATGTCGGGGGTGTCTTTTTAATGTCTTCCATGAATATCGCTCGCCATTTTTTTCGTAACCGTCGGGTGGTTTCGCGCTGAGGTCGGAAAGTCAGCGGGTAATCGGAATTGAACCGCGTCGGCGCAAACCTCACGGCCCAAAAATTCACCAGCGGCTCGAAACCCCACACCAGAAACTTCTCGTCGGGAACGGTTCGATCCCGGACGTAACGCGCGACCGCGCGATCTTCATACAAGCTCAAATCGCCCTTCGGGTCTATGAACCGCCCGAAATATTGCCATTTATCTATCTCTCCGGATAGGAACTCGAAAGATCGGAAATGGCGGGGCGTATGCATATACTTCCCGAACAACGAGACGGCGCCGGCGCCGGTCCACAGTAAGATTGCAAGCACGGCAACCACCCTCGGGGCAATCACGCTACGGCCTCGAGCGTAATCCACGGCCACCCCGAAGCCTCGTGCGCCAAGCACCACTCCGGGGCCGATAATCATAAAAAAGTGATAGAGGAAATACTTGCGTTGAACAAGAACCATCAAAACGCTGACCGCCAGCCACGTAAACATAAGCACCGGACGCAGACGCCTCTCTTCAGGATCAAATATGCCCTTGAGAAACACCAGCAGCCAGAACGGCATGAAAAAAAGGAACAAATACTGTGATCTGCTGAAAAATTCGCCCAACGGTTTATGAACGCCGGAGTGATACAGGTTGAACGTGACGACCGTTTCCCAAAAGTCGTCCGCCGCATAGCTTAGCGCGAAGTAAAGAGTCAACGGCACAAAAACAACCAACAGACCATATATGAAACCCAGGAATTTACCCCGCTTCGGACGCGGCTCCCACGTTTTGCGAGGCGTAAAGAGTATGAAACAAATTAAAAACACCAACATCAATACCGCCGTCGTCTTCAACAGTATCGCTATCGCCATAAATATCCCGCTCAAAGCGTGGTCGGACATGGTGTCCCTCAGGTAATAATGCATCGAAAGCACAAGCGGCAAAACCATGAACCCTTCCGCCTGTGCCGTCCACCAGAACCCACCGCCGGTCGCCGAGACCCAGAGACCGTAAAAAATCGCGGCCATGAAACCTTCCCGCCGGCCGTAAAGTCTCGCCGCAAGCGAGTAAATCGCTCCTACCGTCAGCAGTCGCCAGAATATATCCAGTACGTTGATTGCGACATATTTGTGCCCGAACAGCCCAACGGCCATTGCATAAAGGTAATGTATGCCCGGCGGCTTGTGATCCCACATATCTCTGTACGGCATCAATCCCTCGATGATCCCCCATCCGTGATAGAGAAATATCCCCTGATCTCTGCCGGGCGGAATCGGCAGTTGCACAAGGCTTATCGCACCGACAGTCGCAATAACCGACACCAGCGCCGGTAAAACCCACTTCGGGCGAGGCTCTGCTACGAAAGCTTCCATCCTAACCTTTCAAGCGCTCTACTCCTGTCGTCGAATATCCATCTTTCGGCCCCTGGCACTCGACCTTTCAGCCGCTTGTGTCGCATTGATAATAATCGCGGTAAACTAACAATAAAAGAACCCCTGGCCAAAATCGAGCGCATCGAGCGTTCCTTCACCACACTCAACAATATCGAAGGAATATCGGTAAGCAGTATTTCAAAGAAGTTGCGCAAAATAATTCTCACAGGCCAATTCATCGCAATCACCGCCAGGCGGTTCCGGTGGAGATGGTAAGTTTTGAACGAATAGTTTTCAAAGGCGCTCCCTTTATGATGCACTCTTGCACGCGGCGCCGCCATAGCTCGCCGGCCCGCCCAACGGAACCGCCACGCCAGGTCTACGTCCTCGTAATAAGCGAACATCCCCTCGTCAAAGAACCCCACCCGCTCGATTGTCTCCCGCCTGTACATCGCCGCCGCGCCCGCCGGACCGAAGACTTCCTGCGGCCCTTCTTCGCGGTATCGCTCGCCCCATCGTCTCAAATAAGCCGCGCCCCCGGCGCCGACTTCGATACCAAGGCTTTCAAGACGCGACGGCTCGCCGGCCTGCAAAACCGCTGAAGCCACACCGGCAATATCAGGGGAACTCTCGCCGACTTCGAGCATCTCTTCGAGCCAATCGGATTCCGCGACGGCGTCGGCGTTGAGCGGGGCGATCCATTTCGAGCTTACGTGAGACATCGCCAGCAGGTGCGCCTTCGCAAAACCGACGTTGCGGTCGCTTGATATAATATCGATTTTAAGCTTATCGCTCCAATCCTTCGACAGCTTATCCCGACCGCTACAGCCGTTCAGAACCACCACCACCTCGCGTGGCTTTGCCGACTGGCGCGCGAGGGATGCGAGACAATCGTCAAGCAACTCTCCCGCTTCGGGGGTCACTATCACAACTGAGACGCTTGCTTCATCCAATTAAAAAACTCTCCGGATGTTATCATTCGCCCCGCCTGTATGCTGCGCCTGGCGCGCAGCGCTTCCTTCAGTCCGGCAACGCCTTCCGCCGTGCCTTTCCAGAAAGCCGCCCGGGCGCCGGAACGGAATGTATGGTAAGCGGCGCTCTTTATAAAGCCGGCTATCAACCAGGGCGCACACGCGGCAAGCGCGCCGGCGGGCAGGCACCGCGCCCACAGCCATATTTTGTTACGGGCTATCCAGCGTACCGCTTCCGGTCTGTCGAAACCTTTGCCCGAATAGGAGCCCTCCGCCGCACCGGCTCCCTTGTGATAAACGACCGCATCGGCGATATACCTTCCACCGATTCCGGCCAGAACGGCCCGCAAACCCAGATCCACGTCCTCGAGGTATGCGAAGAAACTCTCCTCGAAACCGCCGAGTTTCTCGAACACCTCTCTTCGCCACAAACTCGCCGCGCCGCTCGGGGATAGAATCCTCGCATCCAAAGGCATAGCCGACTTCTTTCCTCCGGCCCGACGCATCGGTCTGCCGTTCTTCGGCAATAAATCCCCCGCGCCGTCAAGCTCATCATGCCGATCCATTTTAAGGATTTTCGGCTGGAAAAAACCGACATACGGCTGCGAATCGATTCCACGGAGGCAATACTCGATGCAACGGCGATCCAGGCGGGTGTCGGAGTTTAGGAAAAATAAAACATCGCCACGCGCCGCCTCCGCGCCATGGTTGCAAGCCGCCGCGAAACCCATGTTGCGAGGCAGCTCCACTAACCGCACTTCGGGAAAAATTTTCCTGGCCGCCTCGACACTCGAATCGGAACTCGCGTTGTCTACAAGCACAACCTCGAAATCCTTATTTGTCTGAGACGCAACGGTGGGAAATAGTTCCTCGAGATGAAACCGGCCGTTATGATTCGGAATTATTACGGAAATCAATAGTCAGCGCCCTTTCCGATAGAAGGATACACAAACCCCGCCGATGCCTCAATCGACGGAAGCTATAAGGGTGTACGACATCATGGTTGGTGATGTTGGAAGTTGTCTCTTTTTAACCGGAACATCTGATAGTATATATGGATATCAAGAGCTTGGGCGCCATGGCCGCTTATGATCACCAATTATGTCGCACACCCACTGTTGTTGACAATAAGACCTTAACTGCTTACAATTAAATATCATTTTCCAACGCGTGAGTGAGAGAAAACCCGTCTATACTCATCATGCGAAACAAAAAAATGGGTACTCTTACTGAAATACTGGAAATAGTCGGCAATCTTAAGGGAACTGTCAGCATCACTGCATTGATTTATTCCCTGTTATTCGTTGCGATGGTCATAATGGCATTTAGTTTGAAAAAACGGGGTCTTAGAACGTTTCGGACCGCAGTGCCGATATTAATCCTGTTTTTCCTCGCCTTGGCAGCGACCACGGGTTATATGATAAGCAGAAACGGTTATTCGGCCCCGGATCCCAATTCGTTCACCCGCGAAGCCAAAGTGTTTCTCACCTCAATTGCCGATGCTCAGGTACTATACTTCGCCGAGCATAACAAGTGGGCCGGGTATCCGGACAGTAAAATCGTCTTCAAATCATTGGGCTGGCGGCCGGGAGGTTCGACCCATTACGCCTATTACTGCGGCTACGATTATATGGCTTCCGGAAGGAGCGAATTCGAGTTTAACTACCCCGATCCTGCAGTCGATTGGCCCTATGGCGTCTATCCGGATATAACCATATCCGACTTTACCTGCATGGCAATCGCCAATAACGATAGAGACGCCTTCCCGGACGTATGGATGATAAACAAGTTCAAAAAACCTACCCACCTGCTCGACGACGCGACCAATAAGGTGCTGGTGGACATTGTTTCGGAGCCGTTCGATGCACATCATTTTTATACGAAGGCGCTGGATAATAAGAGTGACCGGAAGGTCAGTCGTGTCTATATTGAGATCAATATCCCCGCCTACAGGCTGGATTTATACGAGGACGGCCGCTATCTGAAAAGTTATCCCGTAGCAGTCGGAATGCTCAGCTTTAAAACCCCACGGCGCAACTTTTATATGGAGCGTATGGAATGGAATCCATGGTGGATTCCGCCCAACGCCGCATGGTGCAAGAAAAAGACGATTGATGAGGAGGGAAATGAGAAGATAGAAGGCTGTAAACCGGTGAGCCCCGGGCCATGGAACCCTTTGGGCCCCGTTAAGATGATTCTTCAGTCTTCATTCCTCATCCATGGCACCAACAAGCCCAAAACCATCGGCCACAGGGCCAGCCACGGGTGTATACGTATGTACTCGGACAATGCGTCCGATCTGGCATGGAAGATAATGGTGCTGGCGGGAACGAAACAACCCCTTGTAAATCAGGAGTTGTATAGAACTAAATCCAGAAAGACGTTCAGGGTCTCTGCCAACAACTGACTGCCACCAAACCAGACGG
>CAZDAF010000059.1:0-13444 GCA_964503115.1 uncultured bacterium | reverse complement strand
GAGGTGGACTAGCTCACCAAGCGCAAACGGCGGCGTGTACGGCATCGCGCTGTTCAAGCCGAGCGGATAGTCTGCCAGAGCCGAGCCGCGGTCGCCGCGGCTCGCCGGGCACCGGATACGCACGGGCCTGTCCGGCGGCGCCGCGTTTACGATCCCATCCTTTTTCTTATCCGTCTTCAAGGAGCAGCCGGCTCCGTTTTCCAGGTTAAAAGAGCCCCAGATCGAAAAAACAGAGAAAATCGGACAAGAAGACTGTTATGTCATCAGCGGACCGTCATCGATCTCGAAAAAAGAAACCTTCTGGATCTCGAAAAAAAGCTATTTGATCCGGAAGCACACTCGATCTCTCGAACCTCCCGAAGGCGGCGTCGCGATCCCTGAAATGACCGACGAGCAAATTGAGGAGACCCTCAAAAGCATGGGACAGGAAGTGACGGAAGAGGGCAAGCAAAGAGTAAGAGCCATGGTGGAAGGCTCAAAGGAGGTTTTGAAGACGGCCAAGATTAAAGGCTCTTCGACGGAGATTCATTCGGAAATCTCATCTCCCGGATTGGATAAAAAGGACTTTCAGTTCGTGTTACCGGAGGGTACGGAGCTTAAGGAATCCCTGTTTGGCGGAATATTGGGTGGAAACAAACCGGAGTTCTAATCAATCCCATGCACACCCATGTAAGAGATGGCTAACGTTGGGCATGAAAAGATGAACAAGTAAAGTAGCGTGGGGCTTGCCCCACCATGAGGCTCTACGGAACATCGAGATTCATAATGATCTTTTGGAAGAGATTCATTAGATTTACCGCCGGGGTAATCAATGATCGGGGTTTTGAATATGAGGCCGGCGGAAAACTCGTGTCGTGCCATCAGTGCGGCACAACTCGGTTCCAGAAGAGCAAGGCGCAATTGAATACGAAAGATATGACAGTGCTGCGTTTGGATTTCCTTGATAAATCGGCAAAAACGCTTCGCTGTAAGAAATGCGGTTCTATTCTCTGGTTTGGAAAACCGCTCAGGAACAGGGCTTTGTCGAAGTAGATCGAGGTGCGAATGAAGGTTATCTGCTTATTCAAAGTTAGATGCGAGAGGCCATAGAAGTGATGTCGAAAAACGATCCATGTGAATATGAAATCGAGGGTAAACGCCTTGAGTGCACTCATTGCGGGCATGCGGAATTTCATGAAGGAAAAGCCATGCTCAATACGGCGGGGATGACATTGTTGGGATTGGATTGGGCCAATCAAACGGCGGTCACATTAATGTGCGATCATTGCGGCCTAATTCATTGGTTCGCCAAGCCCCCCAAGGCTAAGATGGAATAGAACATATAGAAGCTTCGAAATGGCAAGAGCCGTTGGTGATATAAAAGCCTAAGTTTCATAAGTTTCCCCGTGGACCTTATCCGGCCCCATCAAACTTCTTCATTTTTTCCTGTATTCTGTCTCCTGTGTTCTGTATTCTGCCTTTCTATGCCTAACCAAGAAAATAACGCAGTCAAACAGGCCCGGCTGTTTGCCGAGGCGCTGGAGCGGAAGGATAACGAGGCCGCACGGGCGATGTTGGCGCCCGAGTGCGTCTATTTCCAACTCTCTCGGGACCTGCGCGGGCCGGAGGCTATCGTGGCTGAGTACGATCGCGTGGGCCGGTGGGGTATCGATCAGTTCGACTCGATCGAGCGCGAAAGCTCGGTGACACCGACAGAGGACGGCCGGGCGATGCTGACTTTTTTCTATCACGTCCGCCATAAAGGTAAGTCGCTTAAGATTCGGTCTGAGCAGATCATCGAACTGGACGAGGCCGGGCGGATCGGCCGGATCGAGCATGTTGAGCTGGCCAGCCAGGCCAACGCCCTCTTTCAATTTTATATCGACGTCGGCATCATCAGCAAATCCGGGCAGGATTCGTGACAGGGCATCCGGTTGTGTCTGCCGGCCTTGATAAACGCTATCGGTACGACAAGATAAATTTATAGAGACACAATAGCTTATGGATACCCCTTATGCGAGACATCCTCTGTTGAATAATGTCATGCTGCCGGTGGATATTGTTTTGGCGCCGGAGTGGTGGCACCGGCACGCCGGGATCTGCTTCGACCGGGATTTCTTCTTCCACCCCGCTCGACGGATCGAGGATGAACAAAAAAAGGAGCAGGTGCTGAGCGAGAAATGGGGGCAGTTCGGCCTGGGAGCGGACAGAGCTCACGTCAGACCAGAAGTGGGCGCCGTTCATTTGGCCGCGGGTTATCTCATTTCTCAGATGTTAGGCTGTGAGGTCCGATACTCCGAGAATCATCCACCGCAGGTTGTGTCTCAGGGTGTTGACACATTGAATATCGAGCCGGACCGTGCTTTTGAAAGCCCGGCCTTTCGCGATTTCCAGAAGCTCATGGACGCATTGAAAAGCCAACATGGAAGAGTTTGCGGCGACGTGAACTGGAGCGGCATCCTCAACGTGGCGCTCGATCTAAGGGGGCAGGACGTCTTTATGGATATGCACACCGCTCCTCAGGACGTCACGGATAGTTTTCGCCGGATCGCAAAGGTCATCGAGCAGTTCGTCGAGATCGTGGAAAACCGGACCGGGACGAGCAGCATCTCGGTCAATCGCAACGTGCGACATTTCGATAGGCCCGTTTTTCTTCACTCGGAGTGTTCGCACACGATGATTTCGGAAGAATTCTATGAAAAATTCCTTATGCCCTCCGATATCGCCTGGAGTCGCCGCCATCGCCCTTTCGGCATTCATTATTGCGGCCCGGATCCCCATCGGTACGCCCGGTCATTTGCCAAACTGCCTCATTTAGACTTTCTGGACGTCGGCTGGGGCGGGGACGTCGCCGAGCTTCGCCGGTTCCTTCCCAACACCTTTTTGAATATTCGCCTGAGTCCCGTGGAAATCGTGGACCAAACTCCCGATGAAATCTACTCGACGATCTCGCGTCTTGTCGATGCGTCTGCGAATCCCTATCTTACGGGGATATGCTGTATTAACATGGACGACAACGTCAGTGACAGCCAGGTGAGCGCGATATTTGAAACGGTAGAGACATTACGCCGGAAGTACAAAGATTTGGAATCATAGCCTATGAAACGAAAACATGTCGCATGGATTATTCTGGTTCTGCTTGTTACGCATACGTGTGCTAACACTGTCGAGAAAGTCACCATAGTGATAGACAAATCGGCTCATTCCCGAGTGAAATTCGCGGGCGAAAAGCTGTCTATTTCTGTAAGAGAAGCGGGCTTGGACGTAGATGTGATTCAAACGAATGAGCTTCCGAAAACGAGGCCCGTCATTGTTATAGGCAATGTTCAAAAGAGCCGTTTGATCCGTTCCAGTGCCGTCGAGATACCTGCGAGTGACATAGCGAAGGAAGGTTTTGTTCTGGTGGGAAATAAAGAGATAACCGTTGTTGCAGGCGGCGGCGATTCGGGGGCGCTCTACGGCTGTCTGGAATTGAGCGGCCTGATTGAGAAAAACGGCAAGCTGCCGGGGAAGATCAGACGGTCGGATACGCCCCGCTTTACACTGCGAGGACCGTGTATCGGTATGCAGAAAACGTCTGTTCTACCCAATAAGGGGATCTACAACTATCCCTATACGCCGGAATTGTTCGGATTTTTCTATGATAAACAGCAATGGGTGGCGTTTCTGGATTTGCTGGTTGATAACCGAATGAACACGCTGTATCTGTGGAACGGCCATCCATTCTCATCTCTGGTCAAACTCAAGGACTATCCGGATGCCGTCGAGGTCTCGGACGACGTATTCCGAAGGAACAAAGAGATGTTTCACTTTCTGACGACGGAAGCGGATAAACGGGGGATATGGGTGATCCAGATGTTCTACAACATCCACTTCCCGGAAACCTTAGCCAAAAAGCATGGCGTTGAAACACATCAATCCGAACCGACGGACCTCAGCGCCGATTACACCCGCAAATCCATCGCCGAATTTGTCCAAAGTTATCCGCATGTCGGTTTGCTCATCTGCCTGGGAGAGGCTTTATCCGGCGCCGAAAACAAGAAGGAATGGCTGACAAACGTGATTATACCCGGCGTTCAGGACGGCATGCAGGCGCTGGGATTAACGGAGGAGCCGCCGATTATCATCCGGGAGCATACGATGGATAAGGATGCGCGGGAGATTGTCGGGGCCGGGTTGGAGAAATACCAAAACCTTTACACGATGATGAAGTATAACGGGGAAGCCTTGACAAGCGACCGGCCGCGGGGACCGTGGGCCGAGATTCACCGGGAGTTGAGTTCTATCACCTCACAGCATATCACGAACATTCATATCATGGCGAATCTGGAGCCGTTCAGATATGGAGCGACACGTTTTATCCAGAAGTGCGTGAAGGCTGCTCAGACGATTCATCACGCCAACGGATTGCATTTGTATCCGCTGGCCTACTGGGCCTGGCCGGACAGCCCGGATAAGGTCCCGATCAGGCAATATGAGCGGGATTGGATATGGTTCGAAGCCTGGGCGCGCTACGCCTGGAATCCGGATCGAAACGTTCAAGGGGAAGATGAATACTGGATTTCACGGCTGACGGAGGTGTACGGCTCCGAGGAGGCGGCAACTCACATTTTGGAAGCGTACAATCATTCGGGGCTATGTGCCCCGATGATTCTAAGGCGTTTCGGTATCACGAACGGCAACCGCCAGACCATGTCGTTAGGCATGACGCTGGATCAATTGGTTCATCCCGAGAAGTATCGGCTCTGGCCCCGCCTGGTGGATTCGGATAGTCCCGAGGGGGAGAGGTTGAGAGAATATGTCGAGAAAGAATGGAAGGGACAAGAGCATATCGGAGAAACGCCGAAAGAGGTGATCGACCAGGTCGTCAGATATTCACGGACAGCCGTAGAGGAAGTGAATCGTGCCCGCAATCACGTTCGCAAGAACCGGGAGGAATTTGAAAGACTCAGGAACGATATGCTCTGTATCCAGGCCATGTCGGAGTGTTACGCCGCGAAAGCTCAGGCGGCCATATTAGTTTTGCGCTATGAATTCAGCAAAGACGCATCGGATATGAAGAAGGCTTTAGCCTTTCTGGAGGAAAGCCTCAAGCACTACCGGACTCTTGTTGATTTAACGACGGAAACCTATCATTTTGCCAACAGTCTGCAAATGGGAATACGTAAAATTCCATTTACCGGCTCCGACGGCCAATTCAAGCATTGGACCGAATGCTTAGAAGCGTACGAGAAGGAGTTAAGAGACTTTCAGCAAAAAGTAGAGAACGTGATTTCTGCGAAAAGTCATTGATTATCGCGAAAACATTAATAAAAATACGCAAGCCCAATAACCTGAGTTCCGCCGAATTCATCAAAGGCAAAAAAAACTTGTACGCGATGAAATAATCCCCGCTGCTCAAAATGATATCGAACCAACCGACATTTGTACCTCATTCAGAACCGGGATTTTTCAGCGCATGTAAGCGCGAACGGCTCTCCATCATATGTCTCACAGCAATTCTCACTCAGAGCGAACAGAGAGTATCCAAGATCCTTTTCAATCAGGGATTGAAAATCAATATAAGCCTTATACCCATCGGGCGGTGGAGCCCGGCATTACACGCTTCCACAAGATTACCAAGATATTCCCCTGTTACAGGATCGTACCGCTTGACCTCGTTTGTAAAATAGCTGGTGACGCGCATTTCGCTATCTACCTGCAAATCCGCAGGACCATCTAATCCACCGCTTCCAGCATTCACGACGGTTCGGATGAACGATCCATTTTGACCGTTATAGCATTTAATCTCATCACTTCCATAACTTGCGACGTAGAGGTTACCATCGGCCGCAAATGTCAAACCCAGAGGATCACTCAAACCGCCGCTGCCCGGAGCGACGAAGTTGCCCATGGGTTGTCCACTGGGAGAAAAGCGTTTGATTGCATCTGCATGAAAACTACTGACATAAAGATCTCCGTTCCAACACAACCACATCGGTCCGGCCAATCCTCCGGATATAAAGTCTCCCATATACTCACCTGTTTGCCCGTTATAGCGCTTTATTTTATGGTTCCATAAACTGGCGACATAAAGATTTTTATCCGGTCCGAACCTCAATCCCGCCGCACCATCTAATCCGCCTGTACCCGGTGGGAAAAAATCATCGACATAATTGCCATTATATCGATTAAAACGTTTAACAACGTCAGTATCGAAATAGCTCACGTACATTAAACCATCCGTTCCAAAAGTCAAATCCCATGGTCGGCCTGAAAGCATGGGAGGCACATAATCTCTAATATGGAATCCTGTCCGTCCATCGTATTGTCTCACTGCATCCTGCTTGCTGGCAACCCACATATGAAGCGGCCGAACAGGATAGGGATCATTACGAGGCACGCCGGAGAAGGCATAAACTTTCCCTTCTGTATCCGCTATATAGATACAATCTCCGGCGATCGCAGGTGAGGAATAAGTCCCGGTATCAAGATCGAAACTCCATTCTTCCGTTCCATCCAGGAGTGAAAAAGCTGCTATTCTGGTTATTCCGGAATCTGAAACAATATGGAACACAAAGTCTCCCCATATTGCTGGCTTAGGTGTCTTTTGGTTGATAGATCCTTTATGACGGAATGAGATGCGCCACTGAATGTGACCGCTTGAAGGACTTAGGGCCTGCAACGCATCGGGCTGGCTTACAACCAAAACGTTGTTCGCCCCTCGCCTTGTCGTCAAGGCTAAACCCGTGATTTCATACGGCGATTCAAGCTCCGTTTCCCATTCATATTGCGACTCGTCGGCACCATAAGGAATCTCAATGGAACTTATAATTCCATTTTTCGTACTAATGTACACTTTTTCACCGATCCGGCTGCAATCCTGATCGTACGCTGTTCGATCCAAATCAGGAATACCACTCGTTAGAGCTCCATCGTTCGTCCAGTAGTCCGCTAACAAGTTCTCACGAGTGTAACCCGTGTGCGGATCGATAGCCTGAAAACACCGTCCTCCCTCCCATGTACCGAGGTAAAGAGCATCTTGCCCGATGACCGGTGGGGCTGTTGAAACGTTCGATGAAGCAGTTTCCCAGAGAATCTGCCCGGTAACTGCGTCCACGGCTCTCAATTCACTACTGACCATCTTCTGATACATATAGAAGACCTTATCTTCTGCATAGTTGGGTGAAGAAACGAAGGGTCCACCCTGTTCTTCAACATTCCATATCTCAGCCCCAGAGGCAGGATCCAACGAATAAAGCCATCCCCCCGAACACGTAACGAAAAGCATTTCGACAGTCCCTCCTGTACTATCGGGGAGACTGATGGCTGCGACACAGCTCCAGATGGCCCCCGCCGCCTCGAAGATCCAGCGAATCTCACCAGTTGCGGGATTCAAGGCCCACAGCTTGTTCGCATTTGAGCCGATATAAAGGTTGTCTTGTGAAAGCTGGACCACTGGCGATGCGTACATTGGGCCTTCCAGTTCTGTCTTCCATTTGAGCGAAAGCGGAAAAGCTGGAGGTGCTTCGTTGACGCTCGCCCGATGCGATGGATCTCCCCTTTCCACGGGCCACGACTGGCCGAGAGAGAGGGCTGGATCAACATGTGCAAAAAGGGCACCCATAATCAGAATGAGTAGAATGCGTTTACCGTCCATAATCTGTACCTCCTAATAAAGTGGTTGATTTAATTTCCGCTGCGCATTGCGCATCGTCAATGATGCTATCTCTGGAAAGCTCGGCGCTCCACGTCGCGATCACTTGTTAAATCAAAGATATAAACCCGCTGTTAGTAACCGAATCGTGAACGAGAATGGATCAAAAATCAAGAATAAAATGAATTAAAAAGGAAAAAATTTGGTTCATTGGGAATTTATCCCAGAACCGGATTGCACAGGCCGGCCGGGATTGCTTGTGTGGCCTTCGGATTCGTAGGCCCCGACGTCGAAAGGCGGCTTTCTTGGAGTGCCGTTAAAGTCCAGCTTGGGCGTATATTCCGATTCTGCATGACCGATGAGAATTGAGCCGTGCCGGGGCCAGTAGTTGTTTTGGCTTGGATCGGTAAAAACCGCAGAAATAGCCCCACCGTTACGAAATAGCAAACCGTCCATCACTACACCGACTAAATTGCCCTCGATGTAGTTGGCTCCGGCGACACTGTTTTCAATCCCGGAACCATCGATCGCTGTCGTTCCGGGGCAATAGACGGCGTTATTGGCAAAGATCATATCACTTGCCCTGTCCCAGCGGATCAGCACGCCTTTGGGATGGTTGACGATGGTATTATTAACGATTCGAACGTTTCGCACATGGGGTACGGCGGCATGCGGGGCGGCGGTGATGCCCGTCATTTCACAGTTGAAGAGTATGTTATTTCGAATAATCGCGTCGGAGACGACCTGGATGCCCTCCCCCGCGTTCCAGATAGCATTGCCCTCGACGATGTTGATCCCTTTACCTCCGCCATAGACGAAAATGCCCGGATATTTCTTATGGATATTCGTATCGTGAATAACGTTGCCTCTAACGATATTTCCATACGAGCCGAATTTGATTTCGATCCCGTCATTGCCTCCGACGCTGGTACTGCGAAGGTGATGGACGTAATTGCCTTCGACGAGGGTGTTGGTCGTGATATACGAGCCGCTATGCGAGCCGATGTACATGCCCTCCCCTTCCGTCGAGCCGCGTTTGCTGAGCCCCGTGTGGTGAAGGTGATTTCTTCGGATTATAAAGGCATCGCAATGGCCGCTGTTCATTGTCAGGGCATTGTTGCCGGTCTGGCTGATCTCGCATTCTTCAAATGTAATGTGATGTCCCCGAATAAACCGCACGCCCGAGCTGCCGCCTTTGAAGTGTAGGCCGCGAACGGTTAAGTACGAGCAATCGATAAACTCGATGTTGTTATATTTGTCGATGTTGTCCGCCGGACGTGTCAGAATCGGTCTTTCGCCTTCTGCGGCTCGAATGATAATCGGTTTTTCCTTTGTGCCGTTGACGGTGACGGCCCGCCGGGCGTTCTGCGAATAGACGCCGCCGTGCAGAATCAGTTCATCACCCGGCTTGAGCGCATTGGCGACGGTCTCGAATTCCTCTTGGGAATCAACGGTTCGCGGATAGATTTCACGTGTCGCTGCCGCCCCGCTGCTGCTATAACTCAGGAGACACAATAGAAACACGACGACAAAGAGCGTTCGCCCTTGAGAGTTTACATTATGAATATTCATGGCTTTCATTCGGTAGAAACCTTCATTTTAATGACGAGAGAACGTGAGAAATCGGGTAAACGGAGTGCATTATTGTCGATAGTTCCCTGTGTCCATTGGTTCGTCCAGGGATCATAGAACCTGACGGAGGCTCGATGACAATCCTTTTCAACGTCAGACAATGATATGGTTACATCTCTGATGACTCCCGGCGGCGTGTCTTCGGCTAATTCAGTCTGCCAGGTGTTCTGCTTGTCTCTGCACCAGGCGAGCAGTGTGTGTTTACCTTTAAGGGCGTAGATGCGCAGCCGCGGATGGTCGATCGTCATCGGCTCGAACGCCTCGGCGGGCGGATCGATTCCCTTAATAGTCTCGGCGAACCGGTCGAACTGAAACCACAGATTATTCGGCGCCACGTAGTGGTCCCAGTGCCAATTCTGGCCCGTCCCGGCGGCGCCCACGAAAAACGGGGCAAAAACAACATCGTGAAGGATAATGCCCGCCGTGTCTTTTTTATACAATTTGAACGGACCGGTATGGCTCGGCTCGACGGCGCCGCTTTCGGCCAACAGGATCGGCTTGTCCGGCTTGAAGTTTTGTATTTCGCATATCGCATCGGCTGCCATGATGTCCGCCGGTCCCTTGCAGACATCCAACGAGGCGCCGAGATCCAGATACCGGTGCACGTTGGCGAAATCATTATCCGTCATGAGATTGACCCGCTGGTATCTTGGGCGTTTGCTGTTGTGATCGAAGCTGCCCAGACTCTGTGTGACGAGGTTCTTCGGAAAGAGCCTCTTTAATTCCGCGAGCATCTCCTCCGTCCATTCCATATATCCCTTGCCCCTGACCGTATCCATTTCGTTCCAGAGCTCCCAGGCGAAAATCACCGGATCGTCACCGTAGCGATCAGCATACCATTTGAGCTTCTTCTTGAACTGCTCCCGACTCGCCCTTCCCTGGAAGAAATCGTCCATATCCTTGGCCGGCCCGCCGTGGGAGACATGATGGAGGGGCTTAGCCGCCCATTTCTGTCTATCCCTGAAAAAGTGGCGAAAGTGTTCGATGGTCATCTTGACGCGAACATTGTGCCGCCGGGCCATATCAAGGACGGCGTCGATACATTTGGCTTTTTCCCCATCATACTGGCCGCTCCGCTCGTGCTCTACATCGAAAAAGTTATGGCTGAGCCACAGTCGGATATAATTCCCTCGATTCTCAGCGAGATTGTTGATCCATTGCTCCATCCGGTCGAGAGCTTCCTGTTCGTCCGCACCCCAGGGAGCAATCATGTTTAATCCGATGGGTACAAAAGGCCGGCCGTTTGTCAGCTCGAAATAGCGGCTGTCGCGCGGACTGACTCTTACAAAATACCGACCGTCCTGTGAGGTATTCTCTGCATATGACGCGCCACAAATCAATATCACAATTCCAAACAATGAATGTAAATCATTTCTTTTCATGTCCTTATCTTTCTTATAGCCACCCTCATCCTATTTCGTTACGGATTGTTTGTCTTATCCCATACATCTAAGATACCGGTCGCTAACGGAATGTGCAATCGATAAAAAAACCGCATTTCTTACATTGAAGTTTCAAGACCGATAGCATTCAAACGAACACCCATGAGATCTAAATCCTTTTTATTTAAAGGATTATGAGTTTTTTGTTAATTTTTGAGATTTTCTGTAACGAACATCGGGTTACGTCGTCTATGACTACAGACGGGCCGCGTTTTATGACGGAAGAACAGACATGGATTAATCTGGTAAGTCAGGCGCGACGGGGCCACCAGGACGCGATGGGTCTGCTGGCCCGGAAGGCCGAGCGGAGGGTGCGCGCTTACGTGTACCGTGTGACTTTGAATCCCGACGTAACAGAGGATTTGTCTCAGGAGGTTTTATTGCAGATGGTTCAGTCGTTACATGATCTGCATGAGGAGAAGCATTTTTGGCCCTGGCTCTACCGCGTCGCGCAGAACAAAATCAAGCAGCATTTCAAAACCAGGCGCAAAAGGATGTCCTTATCCGATACCATTTTTTATCAGGATTTCGTTGCGCATCTCAAAAAAGACCGTCAGGGCGACGGATTGCACGAGGCCGTTCAAAAGGAATTGTCGAAAAAGGTCATGGTGGCGATGAAGCAGATAAGACAGCAATATCGAGCGGTGCTGTCCCTTCGCTGCTTCGAGCAGTTATCCTATGCGGATATCGCCATGGCGATGGACTGCAGCGAGGTGGGCGCCCGCGTTTTGTTTTTCCGGGCCAAGCAGGCCCTTCGAAAAAAGTTAGGCCATCAAGGTCTGAAAAAAGGTGCGTTATTGGCGGGTGTCGGTTTGTTCGGCTCTCTTTCGGCTCCGGTCGAGGCCGCTACAACGACGATCGTGAAAAAAGACGTGTTACTGGAATGTCTCGATGTGTTCGGCAGACTGACGGCCCCGGTTGAGGTAGCTTCATCGACGATAACGGTTCCCGCCGCGACGACGCAAGTCGGCCTGACCACTACGATTCTCGGCACCGTTAGCTCGCGATTGGGTATTGTAGTAATGACGGCCATCGTCGGCGGATTGGCGGGACTCGGCGTCTTGTCGTTTCTGTCGGAGCCGCCGTTGCCTTCATCCCCACCGCCCTTCCCAACGAACGACCTCAACAGCTTCCATTTTACCATCCAGTTGCATGATCCCGACACGAGCATCTCTACGTCCAGCCTGAACAGCAAGGGGGCCTACGAGCACTGGTTCTACCTGCCGGAGGGTATGGACGGCCCGATGTTAATGCGGATGCAGCGATGGAACCCGCAGATGGAAAACAAACTCTGCGCCTGGCTCCAGGATGACGAGGCCAACTATTACTACGACAGCGGGTATAATTTGATCCATATTAATAATTGTCGCGTCTGCTGGAGCAATCTGCGGGTCCGGCGTCTGCCGACGGATAGCCAGGAATTCATCGACTTTCTCTCCTTCGTCGAAGGCGAGCCGCGAGGGTTTAGCGAATACTCCCGCGATCCGAACAACGGATATCTTTCGAGCCTTGTGGATTATCGATTCGTCAATGCGCCGGAATTCGAGACAGATTATCTTTACAACACCGTCGGCGCCAAACACTTCCAATACGACTGGCCGGCGACGACACCCGTCATCGACGAACGCGACACGATGCACAAGAGAGGCTGGACATATTTTCGCGTCAACGGCGAAGTGGGCGAGGAGGTGGTGACCGGCCGGGGATGCATCCCATTTTTCTACAGGGCCGCCAAAGACCATCCGGCCTGGATGGTTCTTAAAGTTGGAGACGACCTCGAAATTATTGACTCTCAACGGGGCGCCTGCATACGTCGAGCCGATGGAACGGTCCGTGCCTATCCGCCAGGCACCTTTTGCAAAGGTCTGGCCCGGCCGTGGATGGGTCTGCACGCCGCCGATATCGTTCGACGGGACGCCGCCCAGCAGCGCATCTGGTTCGACTCCGAACGGATGGACAATAAGAATTATGTGCGGATTACCCTTTCTTTTGAGGAACAGGATAACGTTACGGAACTTCTGTATGCCGTCGATATGGAAAACGATGTGATCCGGGATATCCAATTCAACGTAGGAGCCGAAGCACAAGGTTGTTTGAAATTCTCATATCTCCAAGACATAGACAACCTGGACAACGAATTTACTGAGCCAGCCACATCGACCGATCCTAAGGCTTTTTCACATCCCTACCCGGGGATACTGTGGCTGGCTCATTTAGTCCGGGGAACCCTGGGCCAATAAGCGTCACTCGTTTTCGTTGAATGCTTGCTAAAAGCATAAACGACAAGACGTTACGAAAAGAATGTTGACAAAAGTACGAAAAACAGTGTAATATTATCCAAGAGATTCGGCACCTTGATATAAAGAGCGAATAAGAAACGGGCCGCCGG
This sequence comes from uncultured bacterium, assembly GCA_964503115.1. Classification (GTDB taxonomy): domain Bacteria; phylum RBG-13-61-14; class RBG-13-61-14; order CAYWKU01; family CAYWKU01; genus CAZDAF01. The sequence continues at coordinate 366 of CAZDAF010000059.1, read as the reverse complement.
TCCGGCCGAATAACAAACGGTATATTGAGAGGTCAGCGAAATGGGGAAAAAGACTCACCTCTTGCTTTTCGTCGCAGTCGTTTTGGTTATCGGAGGCGGAACCGTTTTGGGCTCGTTGAATGAGGATGTTTCGTCAGAGAATGAGCGCATTGTCCACTTTCCGGGTAAGCGACCTGTCGGGACAATCATAGCAGAAGGAGAAAACGCTTCGGGCCGTCATGTGCGACAATCTTACATGGCAAGTGGCGATGTACGGTTGCCCATGAACAGGAAATTCACATTCCACGCGAAGCTACAACGGCCCCTGCCGGCGTCGGTTTTAACTTCATCTCTGGCGGGTCTCGATGTAGTGGAACTGGATCTGTT
>CAZDAF010000058.1:0-13495 GCA_964503115.1 uncultured bacterium | reverse complement strand
TTTCACACTTCGCACCGACAACTATGATAATAAGACGCCGAAAAACTGCATAAAGTTTACATCAATCCAAACTTTATATCATCAGTTAGGGGGTGTCAATACCCCTCGCTATGGACGCCCCGAGTATGGGAGTTACCGCCTTGGAACGACACAGGGACACCGGTTCCGGGCGGGCTTCTTCGCCCGTTGCCGGGACCACCGTAAGCTCCGACCCGCTCATGGCTCCTCGTCCAAAATGACCAATCCCTGCGCGTCTATTGATGGGATATAAACCCGGCCGTTTTGGTAGCCGTACTCTTTGAGCTTATCTTTGAGAAACCCGGCCATCTCCTGTTCCTGGCCCGGTAGAGTGAGCACGAACACCGATCCGCCTTCGCCGGCGCCGGTCAACTTTGCTCCCAACGCTCCGGCGTCGAGCCCGGCCCTGATCATCCGGTTGTCGGCCTCTCCCGCCCCTGCGGCGAATCCGCAATAACGCATCATCTCGTCAACCAGCCGGTGGTTCTCGTTCATCAACGTCCCGAACCTCTCCCAGTCCGCCTCCAGCAGGGCGATTTTGCCTTTCCAGGCCGTATCTCCCACCTGCTTCATGATACGCACCAGGGGCGGAGCGTTATCGTAATCGCCGGCAAATCGAAGGCGCTCTTCAAGGTAGAGCTTACGCATACGGCCGTGCACGTTGCCGGAATCGTGCTCCACACCGGTATACACCAACACCAGCGGGAAATGGTCCACGAACCGGCCCAGCTTCTCGTAAGTGGCCAACGGTTCTTCGAAAACGGGCTTGTGGAAAAGCTTCCCACGGTAATCGATATATGCGATGTCGCCGAACAGGGGCACATACCGATCCGCATAACCGCACGTAATATCGAGCTCCTTTTCCTCGGCCCGCTGGCTCAACTCCCCCAGCATGTAGAGGTTGTGCTTGAGCGGGTTCAGCTTGTAAAAACGAACAAGGCTTACCAGGGCCAATAGCAGAAGCACCGTGGACCCTCCCAGACCGCTCCGGCGGGGAATCTCGCTGTAGAAGCTCATCTTGGGAACGTGTTGACCGTAAACCTCCCGGAACTCGGGAGAATGCTTAAGCAGAATGTTGACTGCGGCTTTGAACAGGTCGAACTCGTCGCCGTACTCGAGGTCGGAATCGGCGAAAACCTCGAACCGGGAGATCGTCGCGCCGCCCTCGTCCGTTGGCTTGTCAAGTATCTCGAACGTGAGAGCCTCGGCCTCTTCGCAAACCGCCTCACCATACATATTTATCGCGGCGCTGATGGTCTGATGCTCACCCTCGACAGCGTCTGACGGGTTGCCAAGCACATTTATCCGGGCGGGTAATTTCACCTTGAACTTCATGGGAAAACGGGATTCTAATTTATAACCAATAGCGCTAAGAATCAACCATCGGTAACTGCAAACTTACGAGGCTTTTTGCAAAAATAATGGTTTGCTTGATATCGGTATATCTAAAGTTACAACGGGCAAGGGATTTAAATCCCTTGTTTCAGGTGAAGCATGCTCGGTTACCCTGTTTTTGCAAAAATCTCTTACGAAGAAAAATTTTCAACTAAGAAGCTCCTTTTTTGTTAAAGATATGGATTGGTTGATTTTTACGCGATGAATGGTTACAATTCGATACCTGTGGTAGTGACTCACGTAGATTTCTTTGTGTGATTGAGCGAGCGAAATTCAAAAACCAGGCGCCTTTGAAGAAATCTTACAGAGACTCGATGCCCGAGAAGAGTTTAGCGTTGACATCTGTCCTGGAGCGAGCTTGCCGATAACATTTTGGATAAAAACGGTTACCGGGACGATGAAGATAACGGTTAAGAAGGTGGACGAACGGCCCTGAAACCGGAGGGTTGTAATCATTTCATATTTTACACAAAGGAGGAGACGCCATGGAATTCGGGATTAAGTATCAACCTTCATACAGCCTGCTCGGAGTGAAGCTGACTGCCGGGGAGGAGATTCTGGTGGAGGCTGGTAGCATGGTGTGCATGTCTGCCGACATGAAGATAAGCACCAAGCTCAGCGCCACCGGCGGATTTATTAAAGCCGTTATATCGGCAATTCTCCGTAAGTTCCTGGGAGGCGAGACGATGTTCATCAACGTCTTCACGGCGGGAGATAAAGGGGGCAACATACTTATCGCGCCCGCTTTAAGTGGAGATATTCTCCACTTTCCCATGAAGGGAAAAGGTCTCATGATTCAGGCATCGAGCTTCCTTGCCGCCGATCCCAAAATTAAAGTCAAGCTCAAGTTCGGCGGCCTCAAGTCGCTGTTCGGCGGTGAAGGGTTGTTCCTTCTGAGGGCCGAGGGCGAGGGCGATCTTTTCGTCAACGCCTACGGAGGGATTAAGGAAATAGACATCGACAGCAATTTCGTCGTGGACACCGGACATATCGTGGCTTTCGAGGAGAGTCTGTCCTTCAAGGTGAAAAAGGTCGGGGGATGGAAGTCAACCTTTCTTTCAGGAGAGGGACTGGTCACGGAGTTTTCCGGCAAGGGCAAGCTCTACATTCAAACGCGCAACGTGGGAGCTTTGGTTTCGTGGCTCCGGCCGATGCTCGGGGCCTGAGGAGGTTTATCATGCAAGTGAATATCGAATATCGACCAAGTTTCGCTTTAGCCATAGTCAAGCTCGCTGCCGAGGAGGCGGTGGTGGCGGAGGCCGGGGCGATGGTGAGTATGAGTTCGAACGTTCAGATCAAGACTTCGAGCCGCGCCGCAGACGGCGGCAAAAGAGGCGGTATCCTCAAGTCTCTCAAACGCTCCGTCTTCGGAGGGGAATCGTTTTTCATGAACACATACACAGCACAGGGAGGTGAAGGGGAGGTTACACTCGCCCCTACCCTGCCCGGCGACGTACTCTCAATCCCGATGACCGGATCGGGACTCCTTATCCAGGGCACGTCCTACATGGCCAGCTCTCCCGGAATTTCCATCGACACCAAGTGGGGCGGATTCAAAACCCTGTTCGGCGGCGAAGGATTGTTCATGCTGAAAGCTACCGGCACCGGCGAGATTGTGGTCAACAGCTTCGGAGCCATTCACGAATTACAAATGGACGGCCCATATATCGTGGACACCGGCCATATCGTCGCTTTCGACGAAACACTGTCCTTCGAGGTTAAAAGAGTGGGATCGTGGAAATCCACCTTCTTCTCGGGTGAAGGCCTGGTAACCGAGTTCAACGGCAAGGGCCGTCTCTGGATACAGAGCCGCAACCCTAAAGAATTCGGTAAAGACATCGGAAGCAGGCTCCCACCCCGGAGAGCCTAGCGAGGAAAGGAGAGTACCATGCAGATAAATATTACCAGCGCACCTGATTATGCCATGGCCGAGGTAAGCCTTACTGCCGACGAGAAGGTTGTTGTCGAGGCCGGCTCCATGGTGGCGATGTCGCCTCATATGCAGATCGAGACCAAGGCCAGGGGCGGAGTCTTGTCTTCAGCGAAAAGAATGCTCGGAGGCGAAAGCTTTTTCATCAATACATATACGTCGGCGGGAAATCCCGGTTTGATCTATATCGCACCCGGTCCGCCGGGCGACCTCCGCCATCTCCAACTTCCCGGTGGTGACTTCTACATCCAGTCGGGATCCTATGTGGCAAGTTCCTCCGGGGTTCAGCTCGATACCAAGTGGGGCGGGGCTAAGACCTTCTTTGGCGGAGAGGGCCTTTTTATCCTTAAGGCTTCCGGGCAGGGAGATTTGATTTTCGGTTCCTTCGGAGCGATCCATGAAGTGGATGTGGATGGAAACTACAGCGTAGACACCGGCCACATCGTCGCTTTCGATGCCGGCCTTACTTTCAACATCCGAAAGGTTGGAGGTCTCAAGTCGCTGTTTCTGTCCGGCGAAGGGTTGATATGCGACTTCTCAGGCAAGGGCAAGCTCTACATCCAGACCAGAAAGCCGGGTAGCTTCGTCCATTGGCTTACCCCTTTCCGGCCGGTGAAGCAAGAAAGTGCCGGGGGACCGCTTGGCATAATTTACAACATAATCAGAAGATTTATTTAAGCGGATGGGGTTCAGGTGGTCGGAGGTTAAGGGCCTCTCGCTCCGACCGGCCTTTTCTTTATACGTGAAAGAAAGAGTGATCCCCTTAAATAAAGTTCATAAAACAATATCGGAGTGCAGAGTAGGTGCATGTAATGTGCACCTACTTTTTTGGGGAAAAAGGGAAAGAAAAATTAAAGTGCGCTTTCTGCGCGAATTTCTTTTTTAAGCGCCGGATTCGTTTATGAAAGTGACTTTTATATGAAGCTTGCCTTCGCTGTATATGCGGACATATTGGCGAGAGTTGAACATCTTCGGTTAAGTGTTATATATTCAGTGGGTCTTGGGGAATGGATTGCCATGATGTATAAGCCGAAAGGAACAGTAAGCCGTAATTTGAGCGGTAAAAGTGACGATTGAGGCGGCTTTCAAATGGGCCCGTGTGGGCGCCAGGACCCGTACGGGTCGAAAAACAGCCCGCCTCTATCTTTGTTTATGAAAAAAGGAGGTATTCAATGGGAACTAAACGGGCGCGCCTGAGATATGAATTCGACAATTTCATGACCAAGGGAGGTAAGTCGTTCTTTGTAATGCTGATCGTTCTTTTCCTTGGCGGTCTTGTGCTGGTGGGTTTGCTACGAATTCTCGTTCTTCTCATCTGGCCGGAATTAGGCGGTGGTGGCGCCCCCTTTTTGCGGCATATCTGGACAATTTTCCTGCAAATGACCGATCCCGGAAATATGAGCCAGGATATCGGGTCATCACCCGTGGTAAAAATTACCGCTATCATTGCCGGAATGGTGGGGGTTATTATATTTTCCATGCTCATTGCCTTTATCACGACGGAATTGGGTACTATTCTGGATGAGCTTAAAAAGGGCCGCAGTCGAGTGATTGAATCCGGCCACACTCTCATTCTGGGTTGGAATGAGCGGGTCATAAAAATCCTTCAAGAACTTATTGTAGCCAACGAAAGTAATTTCTACGCCGGCGTGGTTATCCTTGCGGACCAGGACAAGGAGATGATGGACGACACGATAAAGGAAGCCATTACCGACACCAAGACGACCCGCATAGTCACCAGGCATGGCTCTACCTCAACCCTATCCGATCTCGATCTTGTGAATGCAAGCAAGGCGAAATCGGCTATTGTGTTAGCGAGCTGTTCGGACGCTGCGAGCCGGGAAGAAAGACGGATTTCGGATTTGAGAGTTATAAAAACCATTCTGGCCCTTACACAGTGCCAGGACGAGAATGGTGAGATACCCATTGTAGCCGACGTTTTCAGCGAAACACACCGTAAATTGGTTCATCTTTTCAGTTCCGATAATGTCCTTTCCGTGGATGCTTCCGAGATTTTGGGGAAGATCCTGGTCCAGACTTCACGTAGCAGTGGTTTGGCGGTGGTATACAACGAGATGCTTTCGTTCGATGGCGGGGAATTATATTTTTACGGAGCTGAATGGAACAATATCAAATTCTACGATGCCTTATTTCACTTTCCGGACGGAGTGCCTCTTGGAATTAAAAAGGCGGACGGAAAATTGATCTTACGTCCCGAGGATAACGACATAATACTCGAAAAAGGTGATGAGATACTGATTTTTGCCGAAGACGACTCGACGATCCAGTTTTATGACGAACCGGTAGTCCGTCCCAAAGAGTTAACTCCGACTTCCAAACGATTGATAAGAAAAATCGAACGTCAACTGTTTTTAGGTTGGCATTCGATAGCACCGGTTTTGATTCAGGAGTTCGCTCACTACCTACTTGAAGGTTCCTCGATTGACGTAGTGATTAAGGAGCCTTCTCAAGAGATAAAGAGCATGGTGGAAAAGGCTCAGCAAGAACACGGCTCTTTAAAAATAAACCTCATTTCCCGCGATCCGCTATCCATGGAAGACCTCATGAGCCTGTCTCCTTTTGAATATGACAACGTTATAATCCTGTCTACATCGGAAGGAGAAAGCGCCACGGAGAAAATCGATTCCGAAACCATCATGATTCTGCTTCTCCTGCGTTCAATACGCGGACAAACAGACCATGTCGATCATATTGACGAAAAACAGACATCAATCATCACCCAGATCATGAACTCCGATAACGACGAACTGATGACCAGAACCACTGTGGATGATTTCATTATTTCCAACAACCTCGTATCCATGATGTTCGCGGCCCTATCCGAAGAACCGGATTTAAAGGCCGTATACGACGACATATTCAGCGAAGAGGGTTCCGAAATATACATCAAGCCCGCCTGGCTATATTTCGACTCCCTGCCCGCCAAGGTAATTTTTGCGGATATTATTGGCGTCGCCCATCGCAGGGGAGAGATTTGTTTCGGGGTGAGGCGTGCCAGATACGCCAATGATCCATCCAGGAACTTCGGGGTAAAACTCAATCCGGACAAAAAGGCGAGTTATACCATAACCGAAGACGACTGGTTGGTCGTCCTGGCCGAGGATGAATCATAATTGGTTATCCGTTCCCTTAAAATCTCAGAGGAGGGCACTAGACCGGACAGGGGTAAATAAAGTTGGTTTCTTTGCCGCAGTCGGCGCAGTTTGAGCCGTCGAGTCCCATGACCGAGGTATGATACCCCGAGCGACGCACGAGCAGCGCGCCGCAGTGCGGACAGTGGCTCGATGAACCTTCATCGCTCAATACGTTGCCAAGATACACATACTGAAGCCTTTCGGAGGCGATTTTGAAAGCTTTTTCCAGGAATTCCAATGGTGTAGACGGTTCGTGATATTTGTACATCGGGTGATAGCGGCTGATGTGAAGAGGGATTTCAGGGTTGATGGCGGCAATCTGCTCGACCAATGCCAAAAACGCCGCCTCATCGTCGTTTATCCCGGTGACCACCAGGTGCGTCACCTCGACGTGGCTCACCTCGTATGCGAGTTTGATATTGTCCTTTATCACCTGCGGCTTCCTGGCGCCGGAATATTCACGGTAGTTCTCGTCGGTCGAGTACTTGAGGTCGATGTTAAAGGCGTCGATCAATTCGACCAGTTCCTTGAAAGGCTCTGGATTCAGGTAACCGTTGGTGACGGCGGTGGTTTTCATCCCAGCCTCGCGGAACGCTTTCGAGCAATCGCGCACCCACTCGAAATTGACGAGGGGTTCGTTATAGGTAAAAGATATCCCTACCGAGTTGTGTTTTCGGGCAGTCCGCACCAGATCGTCTATCTCGACGCCGTCCAGAGGCGCGTCTCCTTCGACCAGCGAATAATTCTGGCAAAAGGGGCAATGGAAGTTGCAACCTATAAAGCCTACCGAAAGAATCTGCGAGCCGGGGCAGAAATGATATAGCGGCTTCTTTTCTATCGGGTCCATGTGTACGGCGGCCACTTTGCCGTATATCAAAGGTGTCAATCGACCTTTTTTGTTACCCCTGTTTTTGCAGGTGCCCTTTCGGCCCGGCTTAATCACGCAACTTTGCGGGCAAAGGTCGCACTGCACCTTCTCGCCGTCATCGATTTTGTGCCAGTACTTCGCTTCAGGCTCCATTGCCCGATCTCCTATATTGCCCGCAACCTATGGCAGATTCTCGATCTCCCTTCCGGAAGGATATTTTATCCTGTAGGCCAGCTTGATGGTTTTCTTTGCGCCGCCGGGCATGTCCAAATCCCATCGAGCCCGACCGCCCCGCTCGATCTCGGTCGGCTCCGGTTCGATGAGCGTGACTTTGACTTCTATATCATTATGACGACTTTGAGGTATGGGTTCGTAAAGTCTCAGGGTGGTTTTACGCCCGATATTGTTGGTGACCTCGATTCTCCACTCGTAGCTGACGGTGGTTTTGCTCAGGAATGAGTCCGTTTTCTTTTGGATAAGCTTCCGGTCGATACTTATACCTTCGTCGATGCCCAACGGCACATCGATCTCCTCGCCGGGAGCCCATTGCGGCAGCCGAGCTTTGCCGACGAACTTTCCCGCAAGGAAAACATTGGCCGTACCCGGCAGGAATGACCGTTCGAGAGGGTTTTTAACTTTCGCTTGCAGATACGCAAAAGGACTTTCGATGGGCACAGCGACGTAACGCAACTCGCCCTTGAAAGAGTCCGTCGAGACGGGAACGAGATGCGGCTTGCCGTCGGCGGATATGTTTCGGGGCTTCCTGATTTTGAACTCGACGGCTGTTTCGCCGGAAACCACTTCCGCAACGGCGGTCGCCATCGGCTCAGGCGGCGGAGCCTCAGCGGCTTTCGGCGCAGCCATAGCCCCGAAACGCAAACTCGACCTTCGTCTCTTCCCATATTTGGCCGCGAAATCAAGCACCAGCGGCTGCGGCTCGGGCATATCGCCACCCACCTGCGGGGAAGCGGTAGACAACACCAGCTCGACAGTGGACCAATCCTCGCCGGTACGTTGCCTGACCTGCGCTTTGGACACGATTTCGATCTTTCCGCTGCGGGAATCGGCGCGAATGTCGTAAATCGGAGTCCAGCCGGCGTTGCGCATTATGTAGCTGAAGCCCAGCGTGAAGCTGCCGCCGGATTTGCATTCGAGGTCAACGGTGAGGGTCTTTTTCTTCGTCCAGCCCGGGTGTCTGAGCTTATTAAGCTCTTCTTTCACTTTTGCCCACTCGCGATCAAGTTGCCGGGCGCGCGCCTTGAGCTCGATTTTTCTCTTGGCAATGGCATCCAGGCGGCGCTTGAGCAGGTTTTCCGTACCCGAGAGCCTCGATCCCGCCGAACCGCCGCTTATTATGGCGGGATTGAAAACTTCGATAAAGCTTTTCGCCAGCGTTTGCATATAATTCCTCTCCACATCGAGGATTGATTTTTCGTGTTGTACGGCCTTGATTTCGATTCTCAACTCTTCTAACCTGTCTTCGAGTCGGCGAATGTCATCGTCGCTGGGGCGCGGCAACTCCTCCCGGGACATATTCAACCCCAACAGCTTCACTTTCGCCGTTCCCTTTCCCCATCCACGAACGGATTCGTCATTTATTCCGCCCGGCAGGTCACGCAGCACCAGTTTGTGCACTCCGGGCGACAAATTCAGTTTAACTTCGCGAGTTACCAGCGCCCGGTCGAGGTAGACGGTGACGCTGGTTATCTTGGACGTCGCCGCTTTCTCGGCAGCGGGCGCGCCTGCGGCGATAAGGAAAGAAACCGCGACAATAATCAGTAACGCTTTTCGCATGATACACCTCCCGCCCTATGGTAATCCGGAGATCCGGCGGTCTTTGGGGAAACGCACCGTGTATGAGATACGAACCTCCGCCGATGCGCCGGCGGCAAGGTCGATACGCCACATCAATATCCCGTTGTCCTTACGCTTTGCGGGCTCCGGCAGGATGTTCTCCACCTTGATTTCGATGTCGCCTTGTCTGCTGATGGGAACGCGGTCGAAAATCTCGATGGTGATGGATTTACGCTTGAAATTCTTAACCTCGACCAAGTACTCGTAAGCAATCGTCCGCTTGGATCCCGTTTCCTTCTCTTTCCTTTTCAACTGCTTGCGCTTGATTCTCACTCCCTGGTCGATACCCAGGCTGAGAGTTTTCTCCTCTGTGTCGGTCCAGTCGTCAATGTTGGTAGTTCCGATGAAACTCGGCCCCACGAACACATTCGCCTTACCGGCCACGAAGGGATGTCCCGTCTCGTTTTTGGTCTTTGCCCTCAGGAATACTATGGACTTGGCTTCGGGCCAGGAAGCGTGTTCGAAACTTGCCGAAAGTTTGTCTACTGCAATAGGGACGCGATGCGGCTCGCCGTCCGAAGGTATGGTTTTTTTCTGTTTTACCTCGAAGAAAACCGCCGTTCCGGCGCTTCGAACTTGCGCAGCTTCGATTTCAGCGGCGACTTCCACCTCTTCTTCAAGCGCTTCCTCCGGGGCCATCTCCGCCCCCGTCACGCCCTCGCCGTCCATTGGAGCCATTCTCGGGGGTGGAGGAGGCGCCGCCGTTCCGGCGGGTGCAGGCGGATGATAAAAAACAAGGTATAAGGGATCGAGCTTGGGAGGTGTCCCGCCGATGTGCGGTTTGGCGGTGCTTACGGACAGCGATACGTCGGTCCAATCCTCGCCGGTGCGTTGGATTATCTGCGCGTATGAAGTTATCTCGATCTCTTCCTCATCGGGTAATGCGCGGATGTCGTAAAGCGGCTTCCAGCTTGCGCCGGGCAAGAGATAGGAAAAAGTCACTTTCATTGACCCGGCGCGCGAGACGGACAGGTTAACCGTCACGCATTTAGTGCGGTCGCCGGATGGGCGCCGGATTTTTTTAAGCTCCTTATTGAGAGCGTTTATTTCCAGGTCTGTACGGCGCAACTCGGCGGCCAATCGGCGATCGTCGGAAAAGGCGTCACGCAAACCGCCAACCACCGCCATCGCAATACGCTCGATTTCCGCAATGTTGCCCCATGAGGTTTTCGAATCGCTGCGATGCGACCTCTCCGGCCGCACATCGGCCAGCATCCGAATGGTGATGGCGAGTGCCATTCTCTTTTCTTCGATCAGCTTTTTTTGATCCCAGAGTTCTTCGATTCGGCGCTTTAGGTCCGCTACCCTTCCTTCCGGCACCTCGGGAGCAGGTTCGAGGTCGACTGTCACCCCTTCCAGTGTGGCCTTGGCCGCCCCGGAACCCCATACCTGAACCGAGCGGTTGTCAAGGGAAGCCGGCAGGCCGCAGAAATTCACCTCGACTTCTCCCCGGTTAAGTTTGACGTCGGCCGTCCGGGTCACCTGCGCGCGGTCCAGGTAAACTTCGACGGAGGTGATCTTCGACGAAACGGCAAGAGCCAACGCCGGCGCCAGAACAATCAGCGCAACGCATAAAAAAATCTTCAAACTCGATCTCATCACACAACCTCCTTTGAGGGGTTATTCATGTTCAATACTACTTTTGACCGATAATAGCCGAAACGGTTTCTCCATACAAATGTTCATGTGGCATATTCGCCGGGTTGTGCACTTGTCGGGACGCTGCTTGATGCAACCTTGTTGTGTTTTCAAACGGGACCCTGATCCTGGAAATTCTTTTCCCTATCGGCAGGCACGGCGCCTTCGTTGTCCCAACCGCGCCGCTGGTAATACAGATCAAGCAGCTTTTCGTAATCTTTCCTGTCCAGGTGCTTGCCCGCTTGCGGCCCCGACCGGATAGGCGTGTCGAAAGTACGCGGCGGCGGATAATCGTCCGGGCGGGATTTGCCCAGTCTGGTGATGATGATCCGGGTTAGATCGTAGATATCTTTGGACAGCTCGAGCAGTTCTTCTATAGATCGCTCGACGCCTGTAATGGCGGCGTAAAACTCCTCGTAGTAACTTTGCGGGAACCCGAGTTCGATCCACGGCAGGCGACAAACGCCCAGCATGTCGAACAGCGGTCTTATCGTCTGGTGATATATGACCAGATCGACCTTCTTTTCAGGCTCCCAACCGAGTCCCATCTCCATTTCCTTCGCCAGCGTCCACGCGCGTGTATGGTGCGCGCCTATATCGCTGGTGCCGTAAGCGAGCGCCATGCTGGTGGCCACTCGAGCGTCGTAAGCGCTTTGCTCAAGGCCCTTGACGTGGCTGGTAATCGGCGTAAGCTGCGGATACCGCTCGATCAGCGCGAGCGATCCTTGCGCGAGCAGGTCGCCCACTCCCTCGCGTCGCGCGGTCTGCTCGATAAGTTCCATAATCCTGTCATCGTCGCCCCAGCTGATGGGTTTACCGCCGATGTCATCTAGCGTTAGAAGCCCGGTTTCGTAACCTTCGATCAATATACCTATCAACCCTCCCATACTGATGGTGTCCACGCCCATTTCGTCGCATAGTTGGCACGCGTGAAGCACTGCTCCGAAATCGTCAACACCGAGGTTGGATCCGAACATGCACGCGCTTTCATACTCAGGGCCCTCGGTGACCGTACCGGCGTACTTGCCTTCCTGGACGAGATTGACGTTGCCGCATGTCATCGCGCATCCGAAGCAGGCGGTATCGCCGATTTTGTAGTGCGCTTCCATTTCGTAACCATTGATTTTATCGGCCCGATCCCAATATGCGTCCCGGAAGTTGTATGTAGGCAGGACGCCGGCCGTATTGCAGTAGTCGATAACGCTCATAAGTCCTTGCTGCTGCCAGAATTTGAACAGTTTATGAGAGCGTAGCTCGGCATAAGCGCGGTCGCCGATTTCCATAAGGCTTGACACGTCGGCGACGGGCAGGTCGCATGCGCCGCGCACAACAATAGCCTTGACGTTCTTCTTGCCCATAATAGCGCCGATGCCCGTGCGACCGGCGTTACGGCTCCAGTCTGCGTTTACGCAAGCGAATACGACGCCGTTTTCGCCTCCGGGGCCGATAACGGCGATTTGAGCGTCAATATCATTGATCTCCTTACGGACCATTTTCTCGGTTTCCAGAGCGGGTTTTCCTGCGAGTTCCGGCTTGGGTACGAAATGCGCCCGGTCTCCGTCCACGAACAGGTAGCCTAACTCCGGCGCTTTGCCGCGCAGAACGATAGCGTCCCAGCCGGCCTGCCGGATGCCGACGCCGAAATGGCCGCCCATCGAGCTGTCGCCGTAAATGCCGGTGGCGGGGGAAATACTTATGAAGCTGTTGCGCCCGCTCGAAGGCAGATAACAACCCGTCAACGGGCCTGGAGCGATGACCAGTATGTTTTCAGGGCCGAGAGGATCGATTTTCCAGTCGTGACGGCGAAGGTTGTCGTAAACCAACTTGGCTCCGTAGCCCCTCCCGCCTATATATTTCAATGCAAATTCCTCGCTGGGTCTTAGAACATCGGCTTTACCCTCTGACAAATCGAAATCCAGCACTTTGTGGAAATAACCGCCTTTAAGTTTCATTGTTCGTCCCCTTGTCTTCAGTCTCGGTGTAGCGGAGGATTTTCTTTTCTCCATTTTCCCAGTATTCGACTTCTTTCATGTGCGCGTATTTCAATGCGCTTTTCATCCTCTGGGGTTGGCCGATTATGTGTCTTGGGATGTAAAGTGTCGCTTCCTTCGGACAAGCTTCTACACATTTGGGAGCGCCACCGCACAGGTCGCATTTGATCGGCTCGCTTATATCCTCATGCGTAAAAATAGCTCCGAAGGGGCACGAGATGACGCACTGTCCGCATCCGATGCATTCGTCGGCGTTAATCTTTACGATGCCGTCGGATCGCGTGATGGCCCCGGTAGGACAACTTTCCGCACACTTCGGATCCTTGCATTGGTTGCAAACTATCGGCATACGGATGACGGGCTGTGGATAAAGCGTCATCACCCGAATACTGCTTTTGTGAGGGTTTACCACCCCGAACTTTTGCATGCTGCACACTACTTCGCACAACTTGCAACCCGAACATCGCTCGGGAACTACCGCAAGCTTCATTGACGTTCTCCTTGCTCAAAAGGTAAAATAAGATTTATTCGAACGGGCCTTTGGGCCCCGATGATAATCATCGGGGTTCAGATCAGCGGGTCGCTTCGCTCCCCGAGACGGGGCATGTAACGGAGCGACCCCCGCTAGGGATGGGGGGGCTACGCA
>CAZDAF010000057.1:0-13557 GCA_964503115.1 uncultured bacterium | reverse complement strand
ACGGGCAAAAGAGGTTCTCGATAAGTGTACAACAGAGTGATACACTACACTAGATATTAAAACGAAATTATGGTCGGAAATCTATGAACTTATGTTTCGATTAAATAATTATGTATCGAGAAACAACGTTTCAAAATGCATTGAATGCAAAAACCACTCGTTCCATGCAGCAATACAGGTGCCAAAATGAAAAAGACGAAACCAAGTAAAACGCCTTTGAAAATTATAAGAAAGATCAAGGACGCTGAAAAAAGGTATTTTAAAACCATTGAACTTCTTAAACCATATGAACAGAAAAAAGATTCTCAAAAGGTATTTACCGCTGAAGAGTGGAAATTCACCAGTCAAGATTGAAAACGTATACTTTATTCATGGTGCTCATCCCGGCCCTACGTCATCATAGGCCGAGTGATTTACAAACTGGGCGTGGTCGTCGAGGAACGTCAGCTTCACGACGCCCTCGGGCCCATTGCGGTGTTTGGCGATGATGGCTTCGGCGCTGTTGTCTGCATCCTGGTCGTACTTTTTCCCACGATATAAAAACACCACCAGGTCGGCGTCCTGCTCGATAGCGCCGGATTCGCGTAAATCGGCCAGCCTCGGCTTTTTATCCTCACGCGCTTCGACGGCACGGTTAAGTTGACTGAGCGCCACGACCGGCACGTCAAGTTCCTTGGCGATGTTTTTTAACGATTGGCTGATGTCCGCAATTTTCTGCTCTCGCGTCGTATTTTTCGTTTGCTTGCCGCGGTAATGCGTCGGTTCTTTTTGTAAGCATTGAAAATATAAAAGCATTTTTCCCAAAACAAACCCACGGCTTGCGCCGCGCAGACTGAAGTCTGCGTTACCCGGTGAAGCAACGTATGTTGTATACCATTACGTAGAAGCTCAATTAATGAGCCGCATCTTCTAAATTGGGAACAATGACTTTACTCAATTGATCCACATTTTTGGGAGAAAAGCCTTAAAAAAAAGGAGGAGAGAGAAGATGACTACCGAAAGCGGGTTGAAACTCCGCACCAAACTCGAGAGCGCCAAGACGCTCACATTCACAAACGCCGCGACAAACGCCACCTATTCCGCAGGAGACATGATCGTGCTGGGCGACACTCCGGGAGTGGTTGTGGAAAGCGTCGGCACCAGCGGGCAGGCCGCAAGCGACACTTACCCGAACGGCCCCGACGGAGTGCTGCTGTACGATGCGGAAAAGATCGTACTGCCTAAACTGGCGGGCGCGGGAGAAAGTTTCTCGGCCGGAGACCGCCTCTATTACAACACTTCGGAAGGCAAAGTTACCGCCGTTTCGACATCGAACATATTGTGCGGCCGAGCGCTCGAAGACGTCGGAACTTCAGACACCGAGGTGCTCGCGGACCTCATAGTACTGACCTGATCTGATAATCCCGCAAAGGGCATATCGAAAAATGAGGTCATTGGTTAAATGTGATTTTCATGTCTGTGGAACAACTGAAAATATGCAGAATGTCATCTCGAATCCCGCGAGAGCGCGGGATGAGAGATCTCAACGGTCGAGATCCCTCGACTTCACCCATACGGGTTCGCTCGGGATGACAGGAAAGGGAGGACGGGATGACAGACAAGGGAACTCGGTCTTAAGACAATTTTCGACATTCACAGGTTTGCACCCTGAATAACTTCAAAACTTTTTTATGGAGGAAAAAATGAACGATCCTATTATCGCCGATTGGCGTGCCGTGGATTTGGGCGATCCGGAAGGACATCGCAAGTTCGTCGGCGCAGTTCAACATTACCTTACAAAACCCGAGCAGCTGCGTGCCAGCGCGCTCGAGTACACCACTCGAAGCGACATGCCCACCGGCGCCCGTGACGCCGTGGCGACGTTTATCGAAACCCCGGAAGCCGATTTCGGTTACGAGCGCGTATTCGACATTATCGATTTTACGAGCACGCAGAAGAACGGTTTCGACATCGTCACCGTCGGCGCGGGGCTGACTTTCGCTCCCGTCATGCCGGGCCGGAAGGCCAGGGTATACAAGCTTACCGGCGAGCGCATCACCGTCCCCTTCGACCGGTACGGCGGCGCGCTCCAGTGGGACAAAACATGGTTCGACGACGCCGAATACTGGAACATCGAGGACGCCACGCGGCATTTCCGCAACCGGTGGTTCAGCGACCGCGCCCAAGTCTTTTACGACCTTGTCAGCGCATCGAGGGCCGACAGCGACGTAAGCTGGAAAGGTGAGGCGGACGACACCAAGGCCGTCAGGGACGCCGAGACCATCAACTACGCCTGCGCCGACATCATATCGACTCTCGCGGGCAAGGGTTTCGACGTGAACCCCCAGACGCGTTTTGTGGTGGTTGCGCCGATTCAATTGGTGGCGCGTATGCAGAACGCACTGCGCGTAAGCATGCTCGACTCGAACTCGACGGGCGCACTCAACTTCAACGTCGAGCTGATAGTAACCAACAAGCTGAAAAACCAGGCGCTCGATACCGCCGAGACCGGCCGGTACTTCGTGTGCCTACCGGGCCGCAAGGCAAAGGGCGGGTACCGGCAGGAATTGACGTTGCTGGCCGAGACGGACATTCTGGCTTACGCCGAAACCGTCGCCGCATGGGGACGCTACGGCGGAGCCGTGGGCGATTCCGACCAGTTCCGTCGCTGCGCCACATCGTAGGAAAGAGGCCAATTGTCAGTGCGAAGTTCTGAGTTCTAAGTGCGAAGTAGAAGAATGGTGGACAAGGGATTTAAATCCCTTGTCTGTCCATGGATAATTTCGCACATCGCACTGACAACTTCGCACTAATTTCCTTGGAGGACAAATGACCGGACATGAATGCCAACTTGCCATTTGCGTGCCGTTGAGCTGGATGTGGACGCCGCGCGACTTTTTCACAAGCCTGCTCGGCATGGTAATGCCGTCGGGCGCACAATCCATGAAAGACGCCGGGGTCGGGAAGTTCCGGGTGTTGGTGGACAAATCGTTTCCACTCGACCTGTCCCGTAACCGGCTGGCGGCACGTGCGCTCGAAATCGGCGCCACACACGTCCTGTTCATCGACGCCGATATGACTTTCGAGCCTGACCTGGTCGAGCGGCTATTTAAAATCGGCGCGGATGTTTCGGCGGCCCTCTATTTCAAGAAGTCGCCCCCGTTCGTGCCGGTGCCGTCCCTGCTCGATCACCCCGACGACCCGCAGCTTATGCGGCCCATCGAGTTGCCGGAGACGGCAGGCGTTGTCGATTGTCACGTCGTCGGCATGGGCGCAACGCTCATTCGCCGCGAGGTGTTCGAGTCGATAAACAAGCCGTGGTTCGCGTACGAAGTGTATGAGCGAACAGGCGAGATGAGCGTTACCGAAGATGTAACGTTCTGCCGAAAGGCTCGCGAAGCCGGGTTTCGCATCGCGTGCGACACGCGCATAACATGCGGCCATCTCCGATGGGAAACCGTCGGCCGGGCGCATTTCGAAAGCTGTAAATCAGTTCCGAGTGCGGAGTAAAAAAATGATGGACAAGGGATTTAAATCCCTTGTCCGTCCATGGATAACTTCGCACTGAAAAAATTCGGAGATTATAGATGGGAAATAAATACACCACCACCGCCGCGGTGCTTGCCGAGATTCCCGGCACGGTACCGGACTCACTGACCGTCGCGAAGGTGCAGCAATACATCGAAGACGCCTCGCGATACGTCGACGCGCGGTTGCCGAATTACGTCCTATTCCCCGACATCGAATCGAGCCCGGGCACCCCGCCGGTTATCGAGAAGATCGCGCGACTGATCGCCGCGCACGACTGCCTGGTGTTCCTCGGCCAACTACGGGGCGAAGACAACTCGGGCAGCGAATTGCGTGACATCGCCGAGCGGATTATCGAGCACTTATTCAACGCAACCGGTCAAGAAGGCCGCGCGCTGCTCGACCCGTCCGAATACGACTACTCGGAAACACCGCCGCGTGAGGAAGCGCGCCTGACCGACAAAAGTCGCCCGCACCATTTCTACCGGGGAGACATTCGGCGGCGCGATTATCCCTCGGACGATGTCGAGGACTTATAGCCGTGCCTTTCCGATTCGATGTGAACGTACCGGATCAGGTCGTCCGGGGCTGGTCGGCGTCGATAATGAACGTCGGCTCCGAATGGCTCGAAACTTTCGGTCTGCACATGATCGACCGGACGCGCGAAACCTTCAGCCGCCTGGCTCACGGCGGCACGTACCGGGGCGTGACCTGGCCGGCGTTTCGGCGCAAGCCGCCCGCGAGCAGAGGCGGCCCGGGCGCGCGGCTGCTGGACGACACCGGAACGTTGAAATCGAGCGTCGGGGAGATATTCGAGGTCGCCCGAGCAACTTCATACGGCTCCGCAGCGCTTCGCATCGGCGCCGGCGTCCCGTACGCATGGCGGCAACAACAAACAAGGCCGTTCCTTTTCTTCCAGGCGCCGGACGACGCAACGACCGCGGCAACAATCGCGGCACGATTTATCAAGAAGGCCCTGGCTGTTGAAGGTACGGCGGGGTTGTTGAAAAACTCCTGAAACCCCGGAGGTGTCATTCCGAGCGGAGCGAAGCGTAGAGAGGAATCTCAACGCTTCCGCTTAGCTGGGATTCTTCATCACGCCGCCGGCGCGATTCAGAATGACAGTGTTGAGGCTTTTTCAACAGCCCCACAAACCCCTAATCCGAGGTGAGAGAATCATGACACTTGCCGACGGCGATTACATAGCTGTGCGTGACCACGTGGTTACCGCGCTCGAGGCCGATACCGGCAGCGGCGGATTGCGCGAGGGCGCCGATCCGCCGGTGAAAATCATTGAGGCGGAATTGAGAGGCGAGCCGCGCGCATACAGGGATCACGAGGCGCCCGCAGTGGCCGTGACGATACTCGGAAAAAGCGAGCGAGCGGCTTCCGGCTCGTTCATTCGCACATGGCGCGTCGGGCTGTTTGTCTACTGTCGCGGCCTGGACTCGGAAGCTGAAATCGAGCGCGCCATGCGTATAGCATCGCGCATCGAGAAGGTGCTGAGGGAAGAAAACGGCCCCGACCGGCAACTCGACGATTTGCCCGCAAGCATCGACGGCGCTTTGGGGGCGTTGACCGTCGTTCCTCAAAATGCGGAATTTCTTTGGGGCGCCGAAGGGCGGCGCGGCCAACCGCGTTACGCAGTAGTCGCAGCACTCGAAGCCCAAATAGAAATACCATGTATTTAGGTCAGTGCGAAGTAGAAGAATGGTGGACAAGGGATTTAAATCCCTTGTCTGTCCATGGAGAACTTCGCACGTAGAACCGATTAAACCGATTGATTGGAGTTGGAAATGAGCAAGGATTACCGAGAGGCACTTTCGTGCATTTGGTTATACCGTGACGCGGAATCGCCCAAGGGCGATGCGAGCACCACAGGCGGCGTGACGATGCCGTTCGATTCCGGCAGCGGGTTGAAACTCGTACGCGACACCGGCGACGACGCCGACGAGGTCGCGGGCCGCGAAGGAGCTTCGAGGCTGTTCCGGGCGGCGGTCACCGCCGAGGGCACGCTCAAGCAAACCCGCGCCCGGCCCGATTTCTGCCTGTTCGCCCTGGCATACTTTTTCGGGCAGATATCGAGCGAAGCTTCGGGCGGCGGCGCGTACAAGCACACCATATCGCCGCCGGCGGATCCGGATCATCCGGCGTTCACCACCTGCCGCCGCCTGGGATCGAGCATCATGAAGGAGCGCTTCGTACACAACCTCGTCAAGGGCTTCACGCTGAAGGTCGGCGACGCGTGGGTGAGCATGGAGGCCGAGGTGGCCGGGAGCGGCAAGCGCGACGTTAACTACGCCAAGGAGATCGTCACCGCCGCCGAAAACGCCACCCAGCTTACGCTTGCCTCCAACGCCGTCGAAGGCGACGCCGCCGCAGCGCGACTCGAAAACGTGCGAATGGCGCGCGTCAGGAAAGTCGGAGAAGACGCATGGACGCAAGTGACGGTCACGGCGGTAAGCGACGCCACTCCGGCGGTGTTGAGCATAAACGCGCCGGGCGGATCGGGAACGGAGGTCGATTACGAAGTGTATTACCACCCGGAGGAGGCGAGCTATTTCGAGCCGCCTTCGGTGCTCGAAGAAAGCCCGCTACGGCTGGTCGAGGCGAAGCTGGTGACCGACGGCCACTTCGACGGCGGCGACGTCACAGGCGGAGTATCGCTCGGCGGAGACCTCGTGTCCTGCGAGGTGCACGGCGAGAACGATATCGAGTTCGTGCATGTGCCGGACGCTTCGGGCAACCTTTTCGCTTCCGAAAGCATGCGCGCAGGCAGGACGATAACGGTAAAGCTGTCGAGGCGTTTCCGGGACATCGTGCGGCAGGCGCAGCTCGACGCCGGGGACAATATCAGTCTTCAGCTCAAAATCGAGGGAGCGCTTATCCCGGACGGTAACGGCGCGCGGTTCGGGTTCGACATGATATTCCCGAGCGTCGGGATAGTAGACGCGCCTGTCGTGGCCAACGAGAAAATACTGGCGGAAGAAGGCGACCTGCTGGTGCTCGTGGACCCGGATTACGATTTGGGTCGCGTGATCGGTTACAACACCGTCTCAAGCTACTTGTAGGAGGAAAGCAATGGCATACCGAGGATCAAGCGATAACAGGTTGATGATAGTCGAGATCGGCGGCTCGAAGGTGGGCGTTTTCTACCGCAGCCCGACGCCGTCGGAGTACGTCGCCTACCACCGCGACAAACTCAAGCTGCGCGGCGGCAAGCTCGAAAGCCGCCTTACGGAAACAAACCTGAAATTCGGAATGAAGGTGATCACCGGCGTTCAAGAAGGAGATATCGAGTACCGCGAAAACGGCGAGTGGAAAGCGCTCGACACCACTCTCATGCCGGAGGCCGAGTGGAAGGCGATTGTCGAGAGGGAATTTTTCGACCTGGTGGATTTCGTCGGCTCGAAGGTTTTCAATCCCGTCGAAGGCGCCGGCGACCGGATCGAGGGGGACGATTCGGAGGAGTCCGTCCAAAAAAAATAGTTACAGACGTCCTCCGCACGCTCAGCGGGGACGTCGCAAGTTGCGCGGATTGCGGAGAAATTGACCCGATTACAGGGAAATGGATACCGACCTCCGAAGGGCCTTTCGGATCCTGGGCGTGCGAAAATTGCCCCCACGGGGGCGATTTTCATCCGTACGCGACGCAAATACTCGAACTGTTCCTTCTGAAACAGGGAGGTTACCCGTTCGGCCCGGACGATCTCGACGTCGCCGACCGTATGATGCTCGGCGCGGTCGAGGTGGCGCTACGGCGCCGTGAAGTCGCAGATGTGTTGCAACAAATCCTTGGAATTTCACACAACCCCGAAGGACAAGGGGCTTAACCCCCTCGTCTATGAAACCGATGGAGATTAAGAAAAATGCCTGAGACCGCTGCAGAAGTGGTAATAACCGCTCGATATGAAGATGAGGCCGGACCGGGTTTCGAGCGTCTTGAAGACGACATGAAGACCCTGGCCGCAGGCGCCGAAACGCTCGCGCCGCTCGAGGAAAGCCTGACACGCACCTCCGAAAGTATGGCCGCTTTCCGGGATCAATACATCGGGGTGATGGACGAGCTGGCGGGCGTAACCCGCACCGCGCTCGAACACTACGTCGCGGGCAGCTACATGGCGGCGGCCAAAGCGATGAGCGCATGGATCGCAGGGGCGAAGGGCGGCGCGAAGGAGTTTGCAAAGGCAATGCTCGAACTGAGCGCAAGGGCCGTGCTGGCCATAGGCCAACAGGCGGCGGTCAAGGCGATATTCGCGCTGGCGGAATTCTTTATGTTCAAAGACCCGATGGCGCTGAAAGCCGCGAAACTGTACGGCGTGGTGGCGGGCATGGCGCTGACCGCCGGCGCGGGGTTGATGGCCGCAACGAACAGCCTCGAAGGCGGTGGAGAACAACAAGGCGGCGGAGGTGCGGACTACACCGGGGCAGGAGAAACTGGAACCGGAGAATCGAGAGGTGGCGGCATCAACAAGTTCACCGTGAATGTGCACGTAGAGGGCCACGTGGTGGATTCGAGCGCATTCGTCGAGGAAGTCGTCGCCCCGGCATTGGCCGAAGCTGTGGGTCGAGGACCGATTTCGGGAGCGCGATACAACCTGATGGTCGAGCGGGACTGAGCATTCATGGAAATAATTCATTCCGGCAGTGAGGGCACGGCATGCCGTGCCCCTATCACTTGAACAAAAAATCCTTTTTTTGGATCGGAGTAAAGCCAATGGCCGAGACGCCAGTGATTGTTTCCCATAACGTGTTGAGCGGCGCGGTGATAACCGGCGACAGCCGCGAAGGTTACCCGCTCTGGCGTATTGTGGACGGGTTGCGATGGACATGGTGGGAAGCGGTGAGTTCCAGCACGCATTATATATACGTTCTCGTGAAAAATCTTTTGCTAAACGGCGATTTCGAGGTAAGTACGGAGGGGTGGTTCATTCAAACAAACGGAGCCGGCGATGGCTCATTCTCACGAAACACAGCCAACCCCATCGATGGCGAAGCGGACGGGTTTATCGATGTCACTACCGCCGACAGCGGCATCAACAAGGTGATAGTGACATCTCTGAAGTCGTACCTGTTGAAAAAGGGCGGAACTTATCGATTCAGCTTCGCGGCAAAGGCCGACGCGACTCGATCCCTTAGATACGGCTTCGCCGTCAGCGATCTCACCGAGGAATCCTCATATTCCGACGAAGACCTTGGCGCCGGCGTAACCGAGTTGTATGAGGATTTCACACCGACCGCCGACGGGGAATACCGTGTCTTCTGGCGGCCACTCGAGCCTGGAGGTTTTTACGTGGACGATGTGCATCTTTGCGAGGTTCGCGACGTGGACACCATCGTTTTTGATCGAGGCCATACGCTACAGGGATACATATTCGAGGTGAAAAAGGCCGACACCGCTTACTCCGACGCTTCGTTTACAGTATGGCACCCTAATACAATGATAGTATCCGACCAGCCGGTGTACTCGACTTACGACATAGCCAAGCGTGGGGTTCAGTGGAAGATAAAGATCGAGCCGGCAGGACTTCCGGGACTGCCCGCTCCGCAAATAACGCTTGCGTGGATCGGCCGACGATGGGAGTTGCCGCGCAACTTCACCGGCAAATTCGACCCGCATGCGCTACGAACCTTCTCGCATGTCATACGTGGCGAACGCGGCATCGAAGCGAGGACGCGGCGCTTTTCGCAGCGTATTTTCGATGGTGCGCTGCGTAATATCGATCCGGCGGATTACGAAGACATCGAAAGATTTATGACCGACACCGACAACGGAACGCTGCCATTCGTCTTCCTGTGGCGACCTGCCGGCAATGCGACGGACTTGCTTGTAATGCGCCTGGATCGTGAGGGGCGAAGCGTTCCATACGACGGCGGGCACTTACGCAATTGGCCCTTCCGCGCGGTCGAGTTGACCGGAGCAAGAAAACTATAACCGAAAACGGTTCGAAAAATCCCTAAGCCATCATCAAACGTAAAACACAAGGAAGGGAAACTTCGAACTCGGAACATCGCACTGAGAACTAATTATTATGCTTGAATTACCCGAAAAGCTTAGCCGGTACCTTTCTTCCGGTTCGTATAACCTCGCGGCCATAGTGGGGATAATCGTATCGGAACTCAGCGATCCTCAAAGCTCCCGTTCCGACTGGAACGCCTGCAACGCATTGAACCTGAACATCTCGACCACTCTCAGCTCTCAGCTAACCGCGACGAGCACCACTTCCATGTCCGTCGCCTCGACCGACGACTTCAGCGCCGCCGGCGTGTCCAATCCCGCGTACTTGCTGCTTACCGACGGATCGAATATCGAGATAATCGGGTATCTCAACACGAACCGGAACACCTTCACCAATCTCGCTCGAGGGCAATATGACACAATGGACAGAACGTGGCCTGTGGGTACCGATGTTTATCAATTAACCTTCAGTCATGGTTCCGCACCCGATTATGATCTCGAGCCTCAACCGCGCAATTGGTGGGCGCACCTGAACGTCGGCGGCGCCGGGCCGCCTTCGCAACGCGCAGGCCACGGGTGGGTTTACCGCCCCCAGGACGGTTGCTTCTACATGTTCGGCGGATACAAGCAAAACGGCAATTACGCCAACGACCTTTGGAAATTCGACCCGTCGACGAAGAACTGGACGCAATTGAATCCCGGCGGTAACGCTCCAGCCGCTCGTGCGTACGCGGCGGTGGTATACAGCCAGGACGACGACGAAATATGGGTCTATGGCGGCTATGCCGGCATCAACAATATCTTCGACGACACTTACAAATACAGCTTCAGCGGTAACTCGTGGAGCACTAACGCTAACTGGGACTGGGCTCCCGGAAGATACGGCGCAGCCGCGTGTTACGATGTCGAGCACGGCTGGATGATAGTCTCCGCCGGATACACCAACCTGGGCCAATTCGACCGCGCAAACAGAGCGTTTAACGGCTCGTCATGGATCGACAAGAAGGAAATTCCCGAAGCGTCGAAGGGCGGTTGCGACGGCCTGGCCTATTGTGACGCATGCTGGATGGCCGGGGAAAAGAAGATGTTCGTCGTCGGGCGCACCGTCGATGCCAATTACGCCGCGTTCGTTTACGACTCGTTCTCCAACTACTGGGAATGCGGCGAAATAGCCGACCCGCCCACATCGAAACGACAATGGCCCGCCTGCTGCTACGATCCCGTCGGCGGGAAGGTTTTGCTTTTCGGCGGTGAACAAATATCCGACGGATCGGGCACGAAAGACCTGTGGGCTTATTATTATCCCACGAATTCCTGGAAGAGCCTTGCGTCGTTCACTTTCCATTTGAGCGCCGACAGTTTCGGCCGCCACGGTTTCGCGTGGGATTCCGAAAACAATCAGGCGGTCGCCTGGGGAGGATGGAACGACGACACTCCCACGTGGCATACGCACGACGCCCCGATATATTACCGGCACTTCCACCGTAACGTCGAAGTAAGAACTCAAACCATGGACCTCGGCGAGGCGCCCGGAGAAAACGGCAGATGGGAACTCGAAGACGTTTCGGACTTAATCGGCGAAACCAACTCCATTTCTTACACCGCCCAATACAGCGATAACGATTCGACCTGGTACGATCTGGGAACCATTCTCGACGGCGACGAGATCACCGAAAAGCACCGCTACTGGCGCGTCACCGTGACGTTCACAACCCGGGGCGACATCAGACCAAGGGTGCAAAAGATAGATGCGACTTTCGACCAAAGCATCGAGTTCGCTTTTGCCGAGCGCGCCATCGGCGACAGGCTGCCGCTGATCAAGTCCATCGGCGCGCTTACCAGCTCGATTGACCCGCTCAAATGCACTGCCCGGATCGGAGGCGTCAACATCGAGCTTCTCGACACGAACAACATCGCATCGCGCATCGTAGCCGGCTGTTACCTTCCCGAAAGGCCGGTTTACATTAAAGTGGGCGTGATCGAGGACGATGTCGGCCCGCAGGATTTCGTCACGATATTTACGGGCATTATCGAGGACTGGGACTACGACGGTCGTGTGCTTAAAATCAGCTCGAGAGATTTTCTCGGGAAGCTCGAAAAGGATATCCCCGAAGAAGACACCGGCGGATCGGTCGGCCCGCTCGTATACAACGACGGAGGCATCGCGTCGCATCCGGTGGATATATTGCTCGACATACTCTGCAACAGACTCGACGTGCCGGACAGGTACATCGATTTGAGCAGCTTCGAAGACGTTAAGGCCGACGATTCGATCAGCGACTGGGCCTTCGACCGCACCATAAGCGACCCGACCGACGCATACGGGCTGTGCATCGACCTTTGCCGGCACATCGGCGCGATACTCATCCCCCGCGAAGACGGGCGGATCGCTCTCAAGATGCTCAAGAACTCCGAAGAGCCCGTCACCGCCTGGAACGAGGCATTGCACAAGTTTGGCAACGCACAGTTCAACTCGAACGTCAATTCGCTCCGAAACTTCATCAGCACATGGTGGCACTGGGACGGTTCGGGCGATGAATGGAGCGATTTCGAGGGCGCCGAGGTCGCCACCGACGCCGAAAGCACCACCAACTGGGGCACGCATATCATACGCACAAAAAGCAAATGGCTGGGCGACGATGCCGACCCGTACTATGGAGATCAGCTCGCCCTGGCCATCAGCCGGCGTATATTGAACATGGCCAGGGAAGGATTGCCCGTCGTAACCTTCGAAGCGGACATCGGCACGATAGGTGTTCAGGTGGGAGACGTCGTTCGGGTGCAATCGTCGTACATTACCGACCGGGAAGTCTACCGCGAGTGGCAAAACAAGTACAACCCCACCCGCGATCTCGAATTCGCAGGCGACCGAGGCCGGACGACCGTACCGTATCTCGTGCCCTATTGCGCCGAATGCGTCGATATGCTCTGGTGGGTCACCCGCAAAAGAATGGACATCGCCAAGGGCAAAATCAAATGGGAGCTTACCCGTTGCCGGCAAACGCTGATCGAGGCCGACTACGACACCCGGAGCGACTTCTATCAGGGCAGCGGAGAAAACATAGACCTTGATATCGAACCCGGCAAAATACGCCTCTACAACCCGGCGAAATACGAGGGCTGGTGGCATGTAATCGTCGACCTGGGCCAGCAACCCGAGCAGGACGGCGAAATAACTATATCGAGAGAACAGGGCGGAGTATCGAAGGTCTACGTATATATATACGCCTCGGAAACCGGAAATTTCGAGGGCGAAGAAATGTACGTCGGCAATATGGCGGACAGCGACGACATCGCCGTCAAAACGCGGTTCTACAAGATCAGCGTCCACCTGCAAGGCTCCCCGGGCAACATACCGAAACTGGACAGCGTCAAAATCAATTTCCCGACTTAGTGCTTCGTCGAGCTTGAAAGGAGTACTTTTATGGCTTCATAACGTTTTGGGCAAGTATTCTCCGATAGATGATCATAATTTGACAATGCTGGGAAAAATGTGCTAGATATAGTAACCTAAAGTGGTAGAGGGCTTATCGAAACAAGAGAAATCCAATGTATATTGATCGTATACCGAGATATAAAGAGCTTGAAAAATCCAGAAATGCCAAGCTCCTAGTCTACGTGACTGGCGATAGGCGAAGTATGGAGACGAGAATAGGCCAGGATGTATGGGATTTCTTCGTCCGGCATCTTGATAGCATCGGAATAGTTAAGAAGATTTCTCTGTTGCTTTATACTAAGGGTGGTATTACGTCGGCAGCTTGGAGCTTGTTGAATCTTATTAGGCAGTTTTGCGATGAACTTGAAATAATCGTTCCTTCGAAAGCTCTCAGCGCTGGTACTCTCATGTGTCTTGGGGCAAACAAGATCATTATGACTAAGCAGGCAACATTGGGGCCAATAGATCCAAGCTTAGACAGCCCCCTTAATCCTGAATTGGAGCAATTGCCAGGGGTAAAAGGTAAGGTTCCAGTTAGCGTTGAGGATATTGAAAGATTTATTGAACATGCAAAAGAAACTATTGGCAAAAATGCAGATTTGACTCAAGTATATATTCATCTGAGTGAAAAAATTCACCCCTTAGTACTCGGGAA
>CAZDAF010000056.1:0-13571 GCA_964503115.1 uncultured bacterium | reverse complement strand
AAACAAGATTTTTTCTTTCCAAAAGTATGCCTAACTTCAATTTTGCAAAACTCTTGTTATACATTCTGCCGTTATGAAGGTTCGATTAAGAATCACACGGCCTCTGGTCACAGGGCGTCTCACGTCCGCAGCAAGGTCGATCTCGACCACACGCGGGTACGGTGCCGGCACCATACTCCGTGGCATGAGACCTTGGACCTTTGAAAATAACACCTCCGCCGCCGCTGATCAAGCGCTGAACACTGCCGTCACACTTTGGACATTTTTCTAAAGGCTTGTCCCTCATGCTCTGGAACCTTTCAAATGTCCAGCCGCATTCCTTACATCGATACTCATACGTCGGCATGGCTACGTTCTCCAAAACAACGATTTACCGTTTCGTTTCAACAGATAGACATGACACCGTCAATTCTCAAATACAGATTAAGACCGGCCACAACCTGCCAATGTCCGATCACTATCGTTGTTCATTCCGGTCTTACCTTTGACATACGGCATAGGACACTCCATTAAGGGTAGATCGGTTCGTCCGATCATAAAATTTACCTTTGGCGGTAGCCTTGACCTTCCCATCCTGGACGATCTCAGCTTCCAACAGGCACAAGGGGTGCGAAAAACGTGTGACGTGTGCAGAGACGATCCCGCCGTGTACGACTCCCGGATAACCTTCAAGAGTTTTGTCACATGTGAAGGTGGCTTCAATGTTACCATCCGCTCCAGGAGCAAACTCCAATTGCAGGCCTTTAAGATTGGTTGAGCTACAAACGACACAATTAGGATGAGCTCTATTACTTATATTGTTTATGCTCCTTCGCTTCAATGCTTCCAGCTCCTTCCTTCCGCTATTCTTAAGGATGGGCATCTTGATTTTCTATATAGACCAGCAAAATACCACTTGAAACGCAGATGCATATCTCCGTCTGAAATAACTTATGACGGAGATCTTCTACTTATCTTTATGGACTTCCGGACACGCATTGGAAAATTTTACGGTT
This sequence comes from uncultured bacterium, assembly GCA_964503115.1. GTDB lineage: Bacteria > RBG-13-61-14 > RBG-13-61-14 > CAYWKU01 > CAYWKU01 > CAZDAF01. The sequence continues at coordinate 12,576 of CAZDAF010000056.1, read as the reverse complement.
ACTACGACCTGATATTTTTCAGCCAACCGTTCGAAAGCTTCCTGAACAGCTTCGAATAAGTTTTTACACTCTCCGGTAACAAAGCTGCTCATCGGGCCCATGTGAACCTCCAATCCGCGCGATTGAAGCCTTCTGCAGAACTCGTCGACGGGCCTGGAAAGCTCTGTTACTCTCAGTGGATACACGCTTATTTCCGCTTGAATCTTCATAGCTGAACCTTCGCCGCAATAAAGGCACCCTGTTGGCTACCCGCCAGTCGGCCGGCCAGTTCATAAGCCGGCGCTAAGGCCAGCAACCCTTCACGTCGGGGAACAAATCCGGCTATGATCATTTGTATCCGCCCCCAAGGCTCCAGGAAGCCCCTCAACTGCTCAGGCGAAAACAAGTTCGCTGAAGCATACGGGCTGCCCGCCTTGTTTTTTCTTTCTCGATTATACTCGCACAGAGCGTTCAAAACTCCAAACAGGAGCGTACCTCCGGGTTTTCGCACACAACGGGCCATTTCAGCTATCATCACCTTGGGATCCGTCGCAAACTCCAACGCAGTCATCGCTGCAGCCATATCGAAGCTTCTATCTGCAAACGACATGCGATGTCCATCCATCACGTGAAAGGTGCTGCGGACGATGTCTTTGCTCTTTGCGATCGTTACCATTCTTTCAGAGACATCTATGCCGATGACTTCACATCCTCGGGTACTGAAGAACCAACTCCAGTGTCCGGTCCCGCAACCTACCTCCAGCAACCGCTTCCCTTGAGTTTGATCCTTCAGCAGTTTGTCTATGGCCCTCTTTTCGATGCGATCATAGACCCTCCCGCGAGGCCTCTCATACCACTGATCATAACGGTCGGCTGCATCGTCAAAGTTGAATCTGGAATCCTGACCGCTCACTCGAAATGAACCAGCACGTGAGACTGCGGATGAATCCCTATCCCGGCGTTCACCCACGGTATTAAACCGCCCTGCCTTTCACACAATGGTTTTTGATTGCGCTGCAGTTACTAACCGAGGACATACGTCACCTGTCTCCACAGGGCCTTGATCTGTTCTGTGATCGCTCCTCCGGTATATTCAACCACACTGGCCTTCGTCATCTGCGCCTTGGTAAAGGCCTCGTCATAGGCGATTTGTCCTATCACTTTTAGCCCTCGCGTTTGAGCCTCCTGGCTTATCTGATCCGTTATTTGCGGATTGACATCGGCTTTATTGACGCACACCAGCGTCTCAATCCCGAAGCTTGCCGCCAATCTGGAGACCCGGTCTAAATCATGTTTGCCGGAAAGAGTGGGTTCGGTGACGACCAGGATCAGATCCGCCGCCGTAATGGAGGCAATAACAGGACAACCTATTCCCGGCGAACCATCGACAAGGAGTAAGTCCTTCTTCTGCTCTTGCGCTATTTTCTTCGCTTCTTTGCGAATCAGCGTGACCAGTTTGCCGCTGTTTTCCTCCGCGATGCCCAGTTTAGCGTGGACCATCGGCCCAAACCGTGTGTCTGAGACAAACCACTGCCCGTTGATATGGTCGTTAAACTCAATCGCATCGACCGGGCAGAATTCCACACACACCTTGCACCCTTCGCATGAAACCGGATCCACGGTAAAGGTTCTATCAACGACGCCGTTTCCTTTTCCGTTAAAATGGATGGCATCGAATCGGCACATATCCTGGCATTTACCGCAGCCGATACATTGTTCTGTGATGACGGAGGCTTGTTTGCCACCGGAAAAATCATGCGTTTGTTCTACTTTCGGTTCTAAAACCAAATGCAAATCCGCCGCATCGACATCGCAATCCGCCAGGACTGCATTCTTTGCAAGCGCTGCAAAGGCGGCGACGATACTCGTCTTGCCGGTGCCGCCTTTACCGCTTATGACGACCAACTCCTTCATGCATTTACCTTTCATTATTCGCGAAACTTACGGATCATGAACGTCCGTTTTTGGAGATATCGGTTTTCAATCCTTGTCAAGATCGGCCTTCATCGCAATCACTTCATCTATCGTAAGGCCCGCCACTTTCTGTTCCTTTTTAAAATATCGAACCATACGTTCAAGAAATGATTGCTGCTGGTCCGGGCTGTCATAGTGCTGGAGAAGTCTCTTCGTTTTCTTTATATTGGCCTCAACTTCCTGCGGAATTCTCTCACTATCATGCCGAACCGCTTCCTCGGGGCAAATATCGTGACAATGGCCGCAACGAATACATTCTTCTTCATGGATGATAGCTTTATCGCCCTCAGTCAACGTAATCGCGCCGACGGGGCAGTCATCCACACATACGCCACAACTCACACACAATTCCTCATTGATCCAGGGCATGTTTCTTGCTTCCCTTTCTTTTTGCACAAAAATTTTAAAATTCTGCTTTCAATTACTTTCCTACGGCCATTACAGCGTTAGTGAACATGAATACCGCTGCGGCTAACGTCGTATAAGCAAAAATTTTCTTTAATTTTTCGGGTCTTGTCTTGATGGAGAACTTCGCCCCGAGCAAGCCGCCCATCACGGCCGCAACCGCCAGTGGAATCATCCAAGCAGGATTGAAGTCGCCACGCGCAGTATGTCCCAAGAACCCCATCAAAGCCGTTGCGGCTACCATCGCTGAGGAGGTCCCTATTGCGATCCGCATTGGAACACCGCAGGCCAGAACCATTAAAGGGATTTTAAACGAACCTCCCGACACGCCAACCATGCCGGCTGCAAATCCGGTTGCGATTGTTATGGGGATGGCCAGCCAGAGATTAATCGTATAGTGGCAGTTATTATAGTGTCGCCGCCAAAATCCAATTCGTCTTCGGTTGTCGGCGGGGCGCTCCCGGACAGGATGCAGCATAAGCACGCTGGCCAAGACAAGCAAACCCGCAAACACAAACTCTAACGTCATACCGCCGAAAATGTGCGCATAATACCCCCCCACAAATGCCATGATGTCTGTCGGAGGATCAATGACCAGCGCCAACTTCCAATCTACCGTTTTATGTTTTTGAAAAATGAATAAGGCCGTTACCGCCGTAGCGACAAGAATGAGTTGGCCCGTGGTGGCAGCCTCGTGCATCGTCGTCCCTGCTGCGATCAAGACAGGAACGTAGAAATTGCCCCCGCCGCGTCCCGTCATAGCCATCACAATAGCGACGCCAAACAAAACCGCAGCGGTCACTGCTATTTTCATCTTAGCGCTTTCACAGGTTTCAGCAATCCCTAAAACGATACAACCTTATCGGCTTCCTCGATCCATCGGGCCAACTCGGTCATTTTGGCTTCCCGGGCGCCATCAAAATAAGGCTCTCCTTTGTGGATGCCGCAACGCACTTTGCAGGTCCCGCATACTTTAATGGGAACGTTCTTGTCGATTAGCTCCTTTAACATTTTTCCTAAATCAAAGTATCCTTCAGGGGGCTTGGTTACATCACGAGCTAAATCGACCGAATCGTTCATTAGAAAAATCTTGACGTCTAAACCGATATCGAGCAATTGCTCTGCCAGCCGAAGACCGTTCCACGTCACATCGGTGCCGTCGTAAGGATTTCTGTTAAATACAAGAAGAACGTTTGCCATTGGGTGTTTTCCTTTTGTCAGCACCAAAATACTTTTCACGCCACCAGAGAAAATGCCCCCAGGGATTATCCAGTTTATACGTTCGATCGTCCGGGACACCGTCCCAGGTATTGACTTCGTCCAGCAATTTCGGGCAGGGTTTGTCTTGGGCTAAAAGCTCATAAGCACATTTGACAAGCACAAATCGTTTGGCCGCCTCGGCGTCGTCCCGATTATGATCGGGATGGTATTTCATGGAGGCTCTGCGATAGGCTTTCTTCAGATCCTCCTTGCCGGCCCCTTCGGACACTCCGAGGACCTGGCAAGCCGCTTTTCTTGCGGTTAAGTCGAGGGTTATTTTCTCCATGAACTCAAGGTCGTCTTTCATCAGACCGCCACACTCGCATTGATCTTCTGGAATAGATGTGCAAACTTCTCCTCGTAGCCGGGTAAGGCATCGATGATTTTTATCCCTTGTGAATAGGCCTCTGCGATCAATCGATCGTTCGGTATCTCAAGAAGTATTTCTATGCCTTCCTGCTGACAGTATTCGACGACCCGGTTATCGCCGATGTCGCTACGGTTGATAGCCACAGCAAAGGCAAGCCCAAGCTCTCGTACCATGTCCACCGCCAGGATGAGATCATTCAAGCCAAACGGCGTGGGTTCGGTGACCAGCAAAACAAAATCGGCTCCTTTAACGGCTTCGATCACCGGACATGAGGTGCCGGGGGGAGCATCGATAACAACGGTATCGCTATTGGGGGCTTTTTGTTTGACATGCCGTATCAGGGCGGGGCTTTGGATGACGCCAATATCCAGTTTGCCGCCGCCATATAAGACGCCGTTTGCTCTGCCGATTTCAACGATCCCGATTTTGCGTTGTTTTTCTTTAATCGCAGATTGCGGACAGACGGCCATACAACCCCCGCAGGAATGGCACAACGCCTCGAACGTCATCACATTGCCCTTCAGGCAGACGATGGCGCTATATTGGCAAAGCTCGCCGCACTTGCCGCATCCGTCACATAACTGATGGTCAACCTCCGGCACCCCCATCGTCACATCTTGCGTTTCTTCGATCTCCGGCTTGAGGAAGATATGGCCGTTCGGCTCCTCAACATCACAATCAAGATACTGCGCGCCGCGGCCCATTCGAGCGATCGAACAGGCCAGATTCGTGGCAATCGTTGTTTTACCCGTGCCGCCTTTTCCGCTGGCGATTGCAATTTTCATATTAAACCTGCTCCACAATAGAACCCATCATGTCCCAATCAAATTTATCTTTTGCGATCCACCCGTCTTGAGGGAGGGAATCAAAGCAAACCGCTCTCGGATGAGTCCAATGGTTGCCCGGCAAGATGTCCCATCGGGTATATCGATCCATTGGGGACGCTGTTTTGTCTATTCTATAGCCGTCCGGATGGAAACCAATGGTCACTTCCGTTGCCTTTAATGTTTGATCCATCATGTATCTCCCTTTGTGTCTTTGTTGAAGTGTCTTCGGATATATTGACAATAGATCGCGGCCGCGGGATTGTGGGCCAATACGCGATCCTTGGCAATCAGCGTCGTCGCCGGTGCTTCTGAAAGCCGGGTAAATATGGCGTCATGACCCACGCAAAGCCCGCATAATACATTGAGCTGGGTCTGGGCCTCATTCAGCAATTGGGCCTGGCCGGCCGGGTTGCACATGGCTTCGCTGTTTTGTGAGGAGATCTGCTGTAAGCCAAACTCTTTCTTGTTAATACCACAGACTTTGCAGCAGACGGAAACGACATCAAAATGCTTTGAAAGAATTTGCTCAATGCTTTTTGCTTCTTCACTCAAACCAATACAAAAGGCCACACCCAGCCTTTGATAACCCATCTCCTTCGCCAGCAGAATGACTTCTGCCAATCGCGTCTCCCGGCCGTAGTATTTTCCCTCAACGGCGGTGGCGGCCTGGTGCAATGTCGCTATTTCATCGTTCTCATCATACAGGGCTTTATGGCTCGATCTTTGTGAGAAGCAATCTTTGCCATCCCGACACTCCTTTGTATTGCATCTCGCACAGTGCGCGACGATTCTTTCTTTCATTTCGCTATTCTTTCTGAGCCATCGTGATGGCCTCATTGGGACAGGCGCTCACACAGGCGGCGCAACCGGTACAGAGATTTTTGTTAATCGCTGCTTTTTCTTTAACCTCAATGGCGCCTGCCGGGCAGGCGTTCATACACATTCCACACCCTGTACACGTCTCAGTGTCAACCACCGCGATGGACCTGTGGCCTTTTTCCAGTTCACTTATTCTTTGTTCTATCTGACGTCTTTGTTCTTCCAGGATTCGTGCCTGGTCCTGCAAAAAGGCTTTTGTTGGTACCGGGTCAGGCGCCGGCGCTGACGGAGAATCAACCTGATAGCCTGCCGGCAGGTTGCTCATTCCAAAACCTCCGCCCCCGCCCATACCCTGTCCACGCCCCATCCCTCGGCCCATGCCTTTGCCCATCCCACCGCCGCGGCCCATCCCTTTGCCCATACCGCGTCCGCCCCCCATACCGAAGCCCATTCCGCCCCCTTGCCCAAGTGGACCGGTGGTCGACGGTCCCCTTGGCGCCGAATTGGCCGGCGAAGGGGTCACACCGAAGTGACTGGCTACATTAGGTTTGCCGGCGGACGAGAACGCTCCTTCTTTGAATTGCTCAACCGCATTGCGGACAGGACCGCTGACACCAACGATCACTTGTATTCCTGCCTGACCAAAGACATTAAATGCGTTCGGCCCGCAGTTGCCGGTCAGGACCGTTGTCACCCCTTTTTCCGACATGAGCTGGGCGGATTGAATCCCGGCGCCGCCACCAAGGGCAGTATTGGGATTCTCGATAGGTTCACAACGCAGTGTGTCGGTGTCAATAATCAGAAAATAGGGACACCGGCCAAACCGAGCCTCTACCGAGTCGTTAAGAGTGGGGCCTGTTGACGTGACTGCAATGTTCATAATCAATCTCTTCTTTCACAATCCACACGTTCCCGTCGGGCAGGTTCCCGTGGGGCAGGAATCGCTTCCCTTGCTGCTTTGTCCAACCGCAAATCCTGAAAACAATTTCTTCGTATCTGGATTCCCGCATTTCTCACAGATGTGTTTGTTCTTGCCGCCGCTTTTTTCCAGAAATTCCATTGTATGCCCGCATTTCTGACATTTGTATTCGAATATTGGCATGATTATATCTCCTTCAACATGTCGAAAAAACCTTACACGAAACACACTATTTCTACATTCAGTCTCGAATCCACTCTCGAGTTGCCATACGGAACCGGATCCGGAAGACTCGAACCGGCAAGAAAGCTCGGGGATGGTGTTTAGGCTCACACCATCCCCTCAGAAACAGAGAAACCTCTTGGAAGACGAATTCTTACCTGTCCGCCTCCTATGCCTTGGCGCTTTTCTGACTCTCGATTTCTTCAATTCGCTTTTTGATACCCTCCAGGCTGTCCTCAAGATATTCCGCCTGCCCCTTCAGGGCATCGAGTTCCGCCTGAGCTGTTAAGCCCGGGGCAAACGGCGCACCGCCGTACGCATATGGATTCGCCGCGCCTCCCCAAGCCGGAAAACCATACCCAGCTCTTGCCCATCCGGGAAGGCCGGTGGCATAATACCCGTTGCGACGGCCCCAGCCGCCCCCTCGGCCCCCGCCGCCGTAACCGCGGCCCCCCATCGAATTCATATAACCCGGAACGCCATAGCCGGCACAAAAACCGGCGGCTCGACCTGTCATGGGTCCCATACCCGCAGGACCTGTTCCATCTCCACGTGGCATAATGATTCTCCTTTCGAAAGAATTAAGCTCGTGTCATTTTTGTTCCACATTTCGGACAATTTCTCGTGTTGCAAGGCTGGCCGGCCACATGAGGAACTACCGCCGCACAGTTCGGACATATACAGCTTCCTCCCGGTCCGGCGGCGTAGGGTCCTCCCATTCGGCCTCTGCCCTGACTTTGGCCTCGCCCTAAACCGCGTCCTGTTCCGGGTCCCTGACCCGTCGGACCTGTACCATCTCCTCTTGGCATAATAACCATCCTTTCTGTAGTGAGATACTTGCTTCTATCTAATACCAATACCCAAAACGTCCTCTGCCGCGCCCGCGTCCCCGGCCTCGCCCGAAACCCAAACCTCTGCGAAATCCAGGGTGGGCTCGGCTTCCATAAGGCAGACCACGGTAACCATATAGACCTGGACCGTAAGGTCTGACGATCGGGAGGCCGGAACCGTAGTAACCCGCTCTACCTGTCATAGGATTCATGTAACCCGGCACAGAGTGGCCCGCACAAAAACCAGCCGCTCGACCTGTCATGGGGCCTAAACCTGTCGGCCCTGTTCCATCCCCAAATGGCATATGGATCACCTCCTTTTCGACATTTTCAAAATTTCCAACTTGACTGCGAACTACGAATTTAACAATGAATGCAACCGTTCAAAATCCACATGAGCTTCGCATTCGTTTTTGAAAAACGACTTATCTAAATCCAATGGCCTTCGACACTTGCGTTGTTTAATTCCTTCAGTTTTCCTGTTTTCAACGAATCAATGGCTTCCTGGACGGTTTGATTTTCTGAAAGAAACACTTTTACCTTGGCTGCGCTAAGCGTTCTAAATGCGTTCGGACCTACATTACCTGTGATCACGGTATCCACATCGAGATTAGCTATATTTTGCCCCGTTTGAATGCCCGCTCCTTGAATAGCGTTTAGATTGACTGTGTTATCCTGCGTTTCAAAATCACCCGTTTCTGTATCGACAACGATGATGAACTTTGTCCGGCCGAATCTTGGATCGATCTGACTGTTGACGTCTTTTCCTTGTGCCGTCACCGCTACCCTCATGCCTTTAGCTCCTTAACCTATACTCCGTCCCCGTCGGTTGCGCCTAATCGCCATCGACATTTCGGGACTTTCTTATCTACGTGCACCTCTCCGAAACCCGCGTCGGCGAAAGCACCTCCGTGCCCCAGGCCAAAAACCAGGCAAGGTATATTGTGGTTGACTCAATTGGCCGATGATATAAGCCTTTATGATTTCTTCCGTCGAGCCGGTCACAAACGGCAAGACCTGGACCCCCGAGATGTTTATCATCTCGGCCAATGGCCTGGAAATGGCTCCACAAATGAGGACACTAATGCCGAGTCGCTTTAACATGGCGACTCTCTCCGGCCCGCTCTGCTCTACGAGCACCATTTCTTGGCGACTCTTTTCCTGGCCGTTTTCAAGCTCGATAAGCAATAATTTATGAGCGAAATCAAATACGCTCGAAACCTGACCTTGCCAAACTGGTAAAGCGACCTTCATAGCCATTCTCCAAGTTACCTATCCTTATTCGCAATTTCCGTGCCAGCGCTGCCATCCAAAAAACAAATCTCTCTAATTCATTTTTATATAAGGATTTACGTTCACGTGAAAAATGCTCACAAAGGAAATCATGTAGCTTTTATTGCAACTTGCAATAGAAGAATACACCCAATGTCTTGCAAAATGCAATACGGGATCGTTTGGTATAGCAGGAAAAAGATCGTGTGGGCTATTGGGTTCTAATCTTCAGACTCTTGAGTTTTCTGAAAAGAGTGCTGGGATCTATTCCCAACTCTTTAGCGGTAGCCGTTCGATTGCCGTCGTTGCGGCGAAGCGCTCTTTCTATCATGAGCGCTTCCATCTGCCTGAGGGTCCGGAACGTGCTGGTGTCGGAGTCCCCACCCGTAACGGATTTCTTCATCGACACGGGCAGATGCTGCGTTTCTATGACGTTTCCCCGGCAGAGAACAAAACAATGCTCGATACTATTTTCCAGCTCGCGAATGTTACCCGGGAAATCATAGCTCAACACAGCCGCCATCGCCTCATCGCTGAGACAACAGATATTCTTATCATAGATTCCGTTAAAGCGATGGATAAAATGCTCAATCAGAATAGGGATATCTTCGCTTCTTTGCTTCAGAGGCGGCAGGGGCAGTTTGACGACGTTGATTCGATAGTATAGATCGCTCCTGAATTTCCCGTGGTCAACCAACTCAGCCAGATCCCTGTTACTTGCGGTGATGATTCTCACGTCCGCCTTCTCGGAAGAGACGGCTCCAATCGGTTCGTACGTTTTCTCCTGCAAGACGCGCAGCAACTTAACCTGAACCGCTGGAGACACGTCCCCAATCTCATCCAGAAACAGGGTCCCCCCCCTGGCAAGAGCAAAGCGGCCGGGCTTGTCTTTTTTCGCATCTGTAAATGCCCCGGCCTTATAGCCGAACAGTTCGGATTCCAACAAGGTATCCGGAAGGGCGCTGCAGTTGACCGCGATAAAAGCGTTTTCTCTGCGGGGACTCAAATTATGGATCGCTCGGGCGAGCAATTCTTTCCCCGTCCCTGTTTGCCCCTCAATCAAAACCGTACAATCACTCTCAGAAACCTGCGGCAGAATGTTGAAAAGCTCCTGGATTTTGTGATTTCTGCTAATGATGTCTTCACACGTGTACTTTTCCTGCACCTGCCTTCGCAACTCTTCGACAACCGTCATATCCCTGAAGGTTTCAACCCCCCCGATGACCCTGTCCTTGTCGTCCTTAAGCAGTGCCGTGGAGATGGTGATGGCCTTCTTCCTTCCTTCCGAATCGATGATATAAACAGGCTTATTAATAATGGGATTGCCGGTTTGCATCGTATGTCGCAGGGCACAATCCGTTTCACAGACATTGGCTCGCAATACGTCTTTACATACCTGTCCAATCGCTTCCTCCCGTGGTATCCCGGTTATTTCTTCGGCCGCTTTGTTGTAGGTCGTGATATACCAGTTCTTATCAACAGTAAATACGCCGTCTGCGATGCTGTCCAGAATGATGTCTCTTTTCTTATAGGGTTCAGGATCCATCGAGGCCATTATATCGTTTTGGTAAAAGAAGTAAAAACCTAAGTTACGGAAATGAAGCGGGTGGTTTGCCAAACATCCTGTACAAAACGGTTTGTGATAAGACGACCAGATGGCTGCGCCGAAGCCGTACGTGCCGGATTTCACCGGATTCCACCGCCTTTGCACCGTTGCGCCATTCAACCACAGGGCAGGTGCGTGTCCGGTAACCCGGGGGATGGTACGGATCTACATTGAGGCCAAGATGCTGCACGACAAAGTCATAGACCTGAACCGATGACAACGCAGGCAAAAGTCACACTCTACCTCGCACGATGTCCATATGACAGCCCTTCTGTCGAGCTAAATCGTGTAGGGGGCGCGCATCGCGCGGGACCGCAACCGGTTCGCCTCGGGATCGCCGACAAACTCAGCCTTGCGCAGATCGAACGTCAGGTTCCGCTTCAATCGCTCACAGATATCCGCCGCCAGGCAGATACACATGGACCGGTACATGACCTCCGGGTTCGCTGCCGGGGCGCGGCGCGACCGGATACAGTCGAAGAAATCCCGCACGTGGTTCATCGGCCGTCCCGTCCGGCCCATGTAGTCGGCCACCACTTTCTTATAGTCGCTCAACAGCGCCGGCGATGAGACATCCGGAGCGCCGTAACCGTCGGCGGCCGCGACCCATCCTTCGGGACCGTCGAACCGCTCGCCGCACGCGCCGTACCAGTACTCGCAGCGCTCCCACACCGACCCGGCGACCCGGAACAGGACCAGCTTGATCCCATTGGATAAACGCGTCACCATCGTCTGATCCGGACCGGCAAACTCGAACTCAATGAAGGAAACATCTGTCATATCGAGTCCGGCCAGCGCCTGGGTTACCGTGTGCGCACCCCACATCGCGACGTCGGTGGCGAAATCATAAAAGTGATACCATCCTCCCGACGTATAAGCTTTATTGTAAGGCCGCCAGGGACATGGACCGATCCAGACGTCCCAGTCCAGCTCGTCCCCGGGCGGTTCCGGTTCCGCCGGCAACCAGTCGTGGCGCAACCCGTCGCGCCAACGAATGTCGGCGTAAGCGGTGTGAATCGGACCCAACCGGCCGGACCGGGCCATTTCGATGGCGAACACGTGATTGCCCTCGCTGAGCCGCTGGGCGCCGGTTTGATAGACCCGGCTATACCGCCGCGCCGTCTCCACAGCCGCCTTACCCTGGGCCATCGTCAGGCAGGCCGGTTTCTCGCAATACACATCTTTACCGGCCCGCATGGCCAGGATCGCAGCCAGCGCGTGCCAGCGGTCGCCGGTGGCGATCAAAACGGCCTCCACGTCCGCCCGCTCGGCCAGGAATTCTCGCATATCGCCATACATGGCACAGTCTTTATTGCCGTACTTACCGTCCACGACGTTCTTGGCCGTTTGACGCCGGCTTTTTAAGACCTCGCATACGGCCACCCACTGCACGTCCGGCTCGTTCAGCATCCACTTCAAATCATGCGAGCCACGTCCCCCGATGCCAATACCGCCCATCACGATCCGTTCGCTCGGCGCCACGGCTCCCCCGCGCCCCAGCGCCGAGACCGGAACATAACACGGAAGCGTTACCGCACCGGCTGCCATAACCCCTCGTTTAAGAAACCGACGCCGTGTGAAGCTCGTTCTATTGTCAATGCTCATAGGATCTTTCCTTTTTACTCAATCTCATCGTTACAATATTTCATTCTAACGAAATGATCCATCCTGTTGCAATCCCTTTCTTGGCAACGATGAGTCGCAAGCATGGAGTTCAGAAGGGGCAGAGTTTAATTCTTGCACAGGGATTGTACTTTCGGTAATTCATTACAAGAATTAAATCCCGATCCCTAAAACTTCATTAGCGACGATAAAAAATAAACATGAATTTCCGGAGAGAAAAGTGGCTTATGTACGAAAAAAGTACCACCTATGGGGCAAGGCTGACACCTTTATTAGTGTAATCTATGAATGGCGAAAAAGTATTCCCAATCGGTAATTCCGAGGACGATTTTATGACGTTTCATCTTTTTTGAGCATTTTCAATTTTTCTAGCAATATTTCGTCAATTTTAACGCTTTAAATATAAAAACAAAAAAGGACACTGTAGCATAATTACCTGTTAAATCATATTTGATTGCGTTCAGCATGAA
>CAZDAF010000055.1:0-13663 GCA_964503115.1 uncultured bacterium | reverse complement strand
GCCATCTTCGGCAGGTGGGCATGCCCGTACGGGAGCATGGCACCCGGCCGTTAAGACCTCTACTAACCCGATGCACCTGTCATTTCATTGCAAATTGATCAATTAGCAATTAGCATTTTTAATTTGTGCATTTTCTTCAAATGATAATTTTTCATTGCTAATTGCTAATTTTGCAATGCCGGGGTACCACGGACCCAGACGGGTACGTCCGTATACGGTCTGTCCTGAGCGAAGTCGAAGGGCCGAAGCCTGCCCATACAAGGGGCTTAATAAGCCCCTTGTCTATCCGTACCGGGCGCTATAAAGACGAACGCCCTTGATTTTTGTATAAAAGACCAATATAATAGAATTTCCTAACCTGAGATAGAAGGGAGTGATACTGTGGGCAGCGTAGTTAAATGGCGTCGGAAAAAGATGCGGAAGCATAAGCATAAGAAACAGCTTGCTAAAAAACGCAGCAAAAAATACCACTAGAAATAATATCATACCATGCGCGCGTCTATCGGTGTATTGGTGGTGTCACTTATAAATAATGCCCCCCGAAAGGGGGGCATTTCGCTTGTGATTCATCCCATGCTTCGTTTCCGCACGAATTTTCGAGACAATTTAGCTATTTGACAGCACTTGTGTATAAAACGAAACTATTTGAACCTAAATTGAGCGATTTTTCGCAAGGAGAATACCGTGAGTTTCAACGGCGTCTACCAATAGGAGGACAAACATTCTTGTTTGTCCAATCTTTGGTGAACCGACGACGTACTTGGGAACGGACAAACAAGAATGTTTGTCCTCCTATCAGGTATATTGGATTCACCCTGTTGGTGAAACAACAAACTCCGGTCTTCCTCACCCGAAAGCACTGTAGATAGGCATTTCAAGGGTTGAGGGCAGGGTAAAAGATTGGAGAATCGTTCAACTTAGGTTGAAACAAAGATTGAGTAATGAGTAGCGAACGAAACAGTGGGGGAATTTATTTTTATACCGTGGTCCTGGCCGTGCTGTTTCTTTGGGCGCCGCTGCACGAAGGTGGAACGACCCATCTGGGCTGGACGGTCAGTCGGCTGCTTCCGGCTACTGCGGTGCTGGTGGCTTTATGGAGGTCTTTTGGCCGAGGCGCGCTGGAATTGCCACGTTCTTCCCTTTTGATATGCTGGGTCGCTTTGGCGATAATGCTAATTGTGGGAGCGATTCGCGCGAAATACTCTTATACCGCCGGGCAATGGTTCATGGGCTATACGGCGATGGCTGCCGTCTTTTTCATTGCAGCTCACGTCGCGCGCACAGGTAAACGCATTTGGATTGAAAACGCTTTGATATTATCGGGAGTGGTAGAATCCTGTTGGGGCGTCGGCCAATATTTATGGGGAGAAGGCGTCAGGTCGCACGGCTCTTTTTTTAACGCCAGCTTTTTCGGTGGATACCTTGCCGCCGTTTCGGCTTTACCGTTGGCCAGGCTGGTATTTTCAACGAAGAAGGATTTTTTAAATAGTTTCCGCACTTTTGTTTATATTTTGATCTGGCTGCTTCTGGTAGCGGGGGTTTTGGTATCCGGTTCACGCGGCGGAATTGCCGCTTTATTGGTAGGTGTTACGGCGGTAGGTTGGTCTCGAATTGGAGTAAAGGTCGTTCCGTTGATTCTGGCATTGATTTTTCTAATATTGGTCATTCCCAATCCGTTCCAAAAGCGCCTCTTGAAACTGAGCAAGACGGATATTTATGCCTGGTCAAGGGCCGGAATGTGGCGCAGTTCGATTGAAATGATAGCCGATTATCCATTAGGCGTAGGTCTCGGCATGTACAGGTTTTACTCTCAACAATACGCGTTTCCCGTTCCGAAAGCCTATGCAAGATATGGGAAAGTCGCTCAAAAGGCTCACAGCGCATATATGGACCTCGCATGCGAACTTTCACCGGCGACGGCGCTTTTGGTAATATGCATGTCCGGCTATTTGTTGATTTTGGGATTAGGCGCGGCCCGTCGCGGCAAATCGTTCGAGTTTGCCGCATGGAGTGGAGCTTTAACCGCCGTTTTCGTCCACGCGGCAGCAGATTCCGTGCAGAAGAGTCCGCCTATTGCATTTGTCGGCGCGGCTTCCGCCGGAATAATATGGGCGTTGAATTTGGGCCCCTCCACTGTAAGACTTAAAGCTTTCCGGCGACTTCGATGGGCCTTGCCGGCGTTGGGGGCGTTGGTGGTCTGGACGGTCATAGCGCCCGCCGCAGCTTATTGGGCCGACAGTCATGCCAGGGAAGTCCACGAAGAAAAATGGCTACGGCTCGCCACGGTATTCGCTCCCAATAATGCGGATTACTGGTACGACCGCGCTACGCGCGAAAAAGCTCTCTGGCGACAAGGAGCCGATATCAAGCATCTGGAGAATGCTCTGGACTATTTGACACACGCATGGGATCTCAATCCGCAAGGGGTTAAATATCCGTCAGCTTTAGCGAGTTTACTTTCCAGTGTGGGGAACTCCGGTAAAAAAGGCGGAGAAGTTCTCCATGACGCTGTTGACGCTTACGAACACGCTGAGAGACTTGCGCCCAAAAATCCATTTTACACTCATAGAAAGGGCAAGTTGTTGATCCAATTGGATTTACGTAAGAAAGCGATTGAAGCCTTCCGAAGGGCTGTCGAGATTGAGCCGAACTTCCTCGATGCCCGAAGACAACTTGCACGGGCGCTTATGAATGAGGGAAAAGTCGAAAAGGGGGTCGAGCAATACCGCATTCTGCTCGAAAAATTTGCGAGAAGACCCAAGAAACTTGTTTCAGACTACGAGAGGGAACTTGCTGAAATAGATGAAAAAGCCGTCGGAAGAGAGGCGGCGGAGGCCGAATCAAGACTGCATCCGACCGGTTTTTCAGATGATTAGTATACTTGCCAAAAAGTTGATATGAGGATAAATTTAAATATAAAAGAGAGTCAGGATCGGTGAAATGACTGCTCGCATTTGGAAAAAGTTAGTAGTTTCGCTTACGCTGGTGCTACTCGTTCTTGTATGGTCGGCCGGTTTGGCGGTTGACTCAAGGCTCGAAAAGCTGGCTCCGCAACACCCCGGCGGCCCGATGGCATATCGAGCCATGTTCAAGGGAAATGCGCTTAAGGTCATGGCCTTGGGGTACGATCACGCCGTTGCCGTTTACTATTGGCTTAAAACCATCCAATACTGCGCTTATTGCGGCGATCACGATATTCCAATGGACAACCTTTATGCAATGACCGAGGCCTCAACCACTCTCGACCCTCATTTTGAGTTCTTATACGAGATGAGCTGGATATTCCTTATGCATCTTGATGTACGATCCACCGAGGTGCTAATTGAAGAAGGGGAGCTTATATTGGCAAAAGGGTGGAAAAACAACCCCGGGAGTTGGCGCATGGCACAGAATTTGGCTTTTCACCGGTTCTTTTATCAACAGCGTTATGCCGAAGCCGCAAATCTATATGATGCCGCTTATCGTTTGCGTCCATTTGTCATTTATAGTCTGCTTGCCGCGCGTCTCAGGGCGTATGCCGGTGATCCCGGGGCGGCGCTGGTGGCCTTACGGATGCAATTGGAAAGTACGAAAGATGAAGAGATTCGTAAACAAATAAAATTACAGATGAAAAAAGTTGAAGCTGAGAGAAGAGCCTGGGAGTTGGACAAACTTATCGAGCGATATAAAGAAGAAAAAAATGTTACTTGTCCCGAAAATCTGGATGATCTTATCCCCAGATATCTTGCTGGATTGCCTTCCGATGGATTGGGAGGAACGTATAGACTGAATCGTGACGAGTGCCGTGCTGAGAGTACGACAATCGGTCGAATGGAAGTGTATTACTCGAAACACAGAGATAGATGGGTAAAGTAACTTCAACAAGTAATGTGGAGTTTTATTCATGGATGGGACTGCAGTAAGCCAAACGGTATTAGAAGTGAAAAATCTCACCAAGGTTTTTCGGGTGGGCTTTTGGGGAAAGAAAATATGGGCCGTTCGGGATCTTGACATCGATGTTCGTCGCAACGAGATATTTGGATTCTTAGGCCCGAACGGCGCCGGTAAAACCACTACCATAAAAGCGATTTTGGGACTGATATATCCCACCCGGGGGAAAATACGTCTTTTCGGCAAGCCTCACTCCGATGTTAAAATTCGCTCCCGGATCGGTTTTTTACCGGAAAACCCCTATTTCTACGATTATCTCTCGGCGGGGGAATTCATGCACTTTTACGGCCAGTTGGTAAATTTGCCTCGGAGCGAGAAATATGAAAAATCCAAGGAACTGTTGAAGCTGGTCGGCCTTGAAGACGCTGCCGGTATTCAGCTTCGCAAGTTTTCAAAGGGTATGCTTCAAAGGCTTGGTCTCGCCCAAGCGCTTCTTGGGGATCCGGAGTTGATCATACTGGATGAACCGATGAGCGGGCTGGATCCGATCGGCAGAAAAGAAATACGCGATTTGATACTCCGCATGAAAGAGAATGGTAAAACGGTATTTTTCAGCACGCATATTCTCCCGGACGTCGAGATGATATGCGACCGTGTGGGAATAATCCACTCGGGAAGACTCAGCGCCGTCGGTACTCTTTCCGAAATACTCGGCTCGTCGCTCGAAGGCGTGGAAGTGACGGTCAGCGGTATCACGGACGAAAAAGCTATTGATTCAGTGATCTCACGAATAGTAAGGCAGGGCGATATATTGCACATAGCGCTGGACGATCCTAACAACCTTGACGGCTTGTTGCGCAAGGTGCTTGATCAGGGCGGAAAAATCATCGAGGTGTTTGGGCACCGGAGGTCTTTGGAAGATTATTTTCTTGAAGCGGTCGGTGAGGAGCATGATGATTCGGAGGTCGAACAATGAGCCGGATAATCGCTATAGCCTGGAATACCTTTCGGGAAGCCGTAAGGGACAAGATACTATACAACCTGCTCATTTTTTGCCTTTTGCTTATAGGTTCGACGGTGTTCCTCCAGGAATTGGCAATTGGATTCCCGGAGCGCGTAATGATGGATATGGGCCTTGCGTTTATAAGCGTTTTCGGAACCCTTATCGCCATTTTTATCGGTGTCGGACTTGTGTACAAGGAGATAGACCGCAGAACCATCTACACTATCGTATCCAAGCCCATCCCTCGATATCGCTTTTTGTTAGGTAAGTTCCTCGGTCTGCAACTCACGCTTTTGGTCAACCTCGTACTGATGACCGTGCTTCTTTTGACCGCGATATATCTGGCCGTGGATGAAACTCCGTGGCATATAATATTGGCAGTAGCATTCTTATTGCTCGAGTTTATGGTATTGACCTCAATCGCCATGATGTTCTCGACGTTTACCAGCCCGACGTTAAGCGCTCTTTTTACGTTGTCCTTTTGGGTGGTAGGCCACCTGGTGGGGGACATGAGGCATTTTGTGCTTCAGGCGAAAGAAGCCACGGTCATAAAAACATTTGCCGTATTGACTCGCTCCTTACCCGATCTCGACCGATTCAATCTCAAGTCGTGGGCAAGCTATGGAGGCCCTGTGGATCATAGCGTGATAATTTATACGATAATTTTGGGTTTGCTTTATTCAGCCTTTTTCTTAGGCGTAGCGGCGCTGATATTCCAGCGCCGGGATTTTAAATGACGGAACGGCCAAACCACTCATACTTGTTTATTGTATTTATAGCATTGGTATTCCTTCGGCCTTTGGTGTCGGGCAGTGGGCTGGATTTTTTCGGCACTCGCGGTGAGCTTGATATACTTTTACGGTTGGGCGTTTTAAGTATTGCATTGATTCTAATCGCGAGCGGATCTGATAAGAAACTCGACAGAACGGCTTCTTACGGTATGGGTCTTTGGCTGGCATGGGCGCTTGTTGCGTCTCTAATGGCGGGTATGGCGGGTCGAAGCATATACGTTTCATTACAGCGTCTTGACGTTTATGTCTCGCTCGTGGCGTTTGCAGTGGTTGCAGCTACGCTCGCCGACTGTGAAGACAAAAGGCTCAAGGTAATAATAGCGCTTATGGCTGCCGGTATTGTGGCGGCACTGTATGGTCTGTGGCAATATTTTTTCGGTTTTGATCGCACGGCGGAATATATTGCCAGGTTCGGCGCAGGGTCGTTTGGCGATGCGAAGCACTTTGTGGATGTTCTCGAGCAAAAGCGAATTTTCTCGACCACCTTTTCGCCTAATATGCTTGCGGGATTGATGGCCACTTTGATTCCATTAGTTTTGGCCTATGGCTTTATAGCTCACAAAAAAGGCGATAAAAAAGCTATAACTTTCGGCCTGGTGACGGTGCTCGCCTGCATCGTGACGCTATACCTTACGGGCTCGCTCGGAGGGTGGTTGGCTACGGGAGCCGGAGTGGTTTTGTTTGCGATTGCAGCTTCGCAGGAGAATCGGAAACAAATTGTCGCGGTCATGATCCTGCTTGCCGTGATCGCCTCCATGGCCGGTGCGATTGTGTTCCGACGCGCCGAGGTATTTACCAAGTTCGATCATCCGCACAATCCGATAGCCGGGCGACTGAACTACTGGAAGGGAGGTATCGATATATTTGCATCGCACCCTGCGTTTGGAGTCGGGCCGGCGCATTTCGGACCGGCATATCTCGCGATCAAGTCTGAGCGTGCGGGAAAAAGCCGCTACGCGCATAACGCTGTGGTGCAGTATGCCGCCGAGCACGGCGCGCCGGGTATAGCAGGCTTTGTTCTGGTGGTCATGGCGTTTATAGGAGGCGCTATAAAGCTTTCCAAAAAAGACATGCTTGGGGTGGGGATACTTGCCGGAGGGTGTGCATTTCTGGCTCACTCGATGATCGACTACGATACCGAAATTATCGAAATCGCTTCTGTTTTCTGGGTATTACTGGGGATGGCGATAAACGAAAAAAGTGAGGTCAAATCCAACCGCTATCGAATACCGAGAGCATTACTGACGGGTTGCATATTGGTTGTGATTCTGTTCGAGATAGTATCTGCTACAGGTGCATTTTTTATGGAAAAAGCTCGCGGCCATATCGAGAAAAGCGAATTTGCGGAGGCTGAGATGGCTATCGAGCGTTCTCGGTTGTTCAGGGGAATGGATCCCGCGCAGGCCGGGCTGGAGGCTGAGGTTTTCTTTAAATCCGGCAGCCGGGCAATAAAGGTGGAAAGCGCGCTAAGGAGGCTTGTTGTAATAGATTCGCTCGATCCTTACACATGGATGGAACTCGGTGGGTTTTACTTACAAAAGGGCGATTGGACTCAAGCCGAAAGAACCCTGAATAAGGCCGTTGAACTCTTTCCTTCGTTTACGCTTGCCGTAACCATGGCGCATTTCAGTCGGGCTCATTTACTGATTGAAAGAGGAGACCTCGAGAGAGCACGAGGAGAACTGAAGGCCGTTCTCAAGGATTTCCCCGATCACAAAGGTGCGATTGAAGGTCTGGAACATATCAAGCGACTGGAAAAAGAAAGGGGAAAGTAGTAACCTCGAAGCGATGAGGACTAAGCGCGAGTTTACTTTTGGCGACGAAAAACAAGGGGAAATCAAGTTTTGAAACGAGTGCTTCTCCTCAATCCGCCGGGAAGTCGACCTTACCTGCGGGATTACTATTGCAGCAAGGTGAGCAAGGCCGGTTACCTGTATCATCCGGTGGATCTTACGTTTCAGAGTGCGTTGCTGAAAGAAAAGCATCGCGTTTACGCCATAGACGCTATAGCTCATAAAATGACGTCCCCAAAGTTATTTGAAAAAATCAAAAGCCTCGACCCGGATGCGGTGTTATGCCTTGTCGGTGCCGCCGCATGGAATGAGGACAGGTCTTTTCTGGAACGGTTGAGGGAAGTATTCCATGGTTTGATCGTTTTAACTGGCGACTTGTTTTCCGAAGATGCCGCCCGGCTTCTGGGTTCGTTGCCAGAAGCGGACGCCACCTTGTTAAATTTTACCTCCACCGGTTTCGCTGATTGGCTCGATGCGCCGGACAATCCCGCTCTGGACATGATAATCAAGAGGAAAAATGAAATCGTCGAAGGGCCGCTATCGCCCTCGGAAGGCGAGTTTCGCCTGGGAGTGCCGTTATACGATTTGTTTCCGCACCGTAAGTACCGTTATCCTTTCGTGCGCCGCCGCCCTTTTGCCACGGTGCTGACCGACTATGGTTGCCCTTTTCCATGCTCATTCTGCATAATGAGCGCGATCGGCTATCGCACCAGGCCGGTCGATGACGTGATGGATGAATTGAGGTGGCTTTGGAATGCCGGTTATCGCGAGCTTTACATCAACGACCAGACATTCGGCGCCAAGCGTCGGCGAATCCTCAATTTATTGGAATCCATGCAGCGCGACAGTTTACACTTCGGATGGGTTTGCTTCACCCGTGCCGACACTTTGGATGAAGAACTGGCCGTAACAATGAAAGAAGCGGGTTGCCATACGGTAATGTTCGGAGTGGAAAGCGCGGATAAAGGTATATTGGACACTTACCGTAAGGGCGCGGGGACCGATGCGGCTTTTGGTGCAATGGATTTATGCCGTCGGATAGGACTACGCACCGTGGCGACTTTCCTGTTGGGTTTTCCGGAAGACGACGATGCGACGATTGAATCCACCATCCGGCTCGCGCTTGACCTCGATCCCGACTATGCTTCTTTCAATTTCGCCGTTCCTCGCCGGGGTACGGGATTAAGACGCCGTGCCGTCGAGATGGGTTTGGCCGATCCGAATAGCCTCGCCATGGATCAGGCGGGTGAAGAGATCGCGATGCCCACCAGGACGCTTTCACGGGAAGAAATGGCCGGATGGAGGAAAAAAGCGCTACGGCGATTTTATCTGAGGCCCGGATATATCCTCAATCGCGCCATTGCCTTGAGAACGCCCTATGAGGTGGCAACTGCCGTTCTCGAAGGCGCAAGCGTGGTTCAAAGCGCGATTTCAGCATCCTCGAAAGGCAAAAAGGGTGACGGATGAAAGTCCTTGTTACCGGTGGCGCGGGATTTATTGGGAGTCACGTTGTGGATGCACTTCTCGAACACGGCTACGGTGTGCGAGTATTGGATACTCTCGATCCGCAAGTTCATTCTTCGGAAAGTCCTCCTGAGTATCTCAATCGGGAAGTGGAATTTGTCCGTGGCGACGTAAGACGCCGCGAGGACGTAAATCGGGTTCTTGAAGGTGTCGAAGCGGTTTTTCACTTTGCAGCGGCTGTGGGAGTAGGGCAAAGTCAGTATCAGGCGGTGCGTTATATCGATGCGAATATAGTCGGCACGGCAAATGTCATCGAGGCGCTTGTTGAAAAACGGAGCGATACGAGAAAACTTATAGTGGCGGGCAGTATGTCAGTGTATGGCGAAGGCGCCGGGTCATGCGCCGAGCATGGTATCGTCGAGCCGACTAACAGGTCGGAGGTCGATATTTCGGCGGGTTTGTGGGAAACTCGTTGCCCCGTTTGTGGAAATTTCCTCAAGCCTGCGCCGGTACCGGAGACTATTCGACCCGAACCTTCGAGCGTTTATGCGGTGACGAAATTATCGCAGGAGCAGATGGCGCTGGTGGTGGGCAAGACGCATGGTATACCGGTGACAGTACTTCGCTTCTTTAACGTTTACGGGCCTCGGCAGGCGCTTTCGAACCCTTATACCGGCGTGGCGGCGATATTCGCTTCGAGGATAAAGCACGGCAACCCGCCGGTGATTTTCGAGGACGGAGGCCAATCGAGGGATTTTGTTCATGTTCAGGATGTGGCTCGAGCTTGTATTGCCGCACTTGAAAGAGAAGAGGCTACAGGTGGGGTATTTAACGTCGGGACTGGCAAAGCCTCCACTGTAGATCGAATTGCAAGGCTGTTGGCAAAAGCCATGGGGACCGATATCGAGCCGGAAATAACAAATAAATTCCGTAAAGGCGACATAAGGCATTGCGTTGCGGATATTGCCCTTATCAGGGAACGACTGGGTTTCGAGCCTCAAATTTTCATCGAAAAGGGTATAGTTGATCTGGCGAAATGGGCGGTGGGAGAAGATTGCGAAGACTTTTTCGACACCGCTCATAAAGAGCTGGTTGCCAGAGGCCTGGCGCCGGCTGTTTCAAGGAAGGAATGAATAAGACCGTTAGAGAGGTTTTATCTATGGAGGATAATTTATGCACTGCCCGTCTCTGAGCGAGCTTCCTCAGCCGCCATCGGGGAAGGACGGTTGGCCGTGGACCGGGCAATCGCCATCGCTCCCCGATAAAATGCCTGATGGCAGGCCATGGCCGAAAATCAGTGTTGTCACACCCAGCTACAATCAAGGAAATTACATAGAAGAAACAATTCGCTCAGTTCTATTACAGAGCTACCCTAACCTTGAATATGTAATAATCGACGGCGGCAGCACGGATAACTCAGTCGAAATTATTAATAAATATGAGGCGTGGCTCACTTATTGGGTATCCGAGAAAGACAGAGGCCAGTCACACGCCATCAACAAGGGCTTGAAGCACGCCACCGGCGATATCTTCCACTGGCTAAACTCCGACGACCAGTTCACGCAAGGGGCGCTGGAAGCGGCCGCACGGGCGGTCCGCTCTGAACCTGACGCTGTCGCTTGGGCAGGGTCTTGTGCACGAGTGGATCCGGATGGTCGGATTCTGAGCGTCGTTCGACCTCAAGGTCTTACAAAAGATGAACTCGCGAATTGGGCGACGAACCAAATATATCAGCCGGCATGCTTTATTGAAATGGAAACTCTCCGTGATATTGGCGGGCTGGACGAATCCCTATACATAGCTTTTGATTTTGATCTGTGGTTAAAACTGGCTGACAAGGGGCGTTTAGCGAAAGTAGATTCGGAATTGGCGAAGGCCATTGTTCACCCGGAAGCAAAGACGCAGGCAGACCACCATCTTATAGCTTATGAGCATGTAGCAGTTCTGTTTCGTCACGGCTGTTATGCCCAGGCCAAAGATTATATTACGCGGATGGCGCGCTCCGAGGTAGAGCTCCGGAAAAAAATAGAGCGCGTGACATCCAACCCTGTGTTTAAGTTATTACGACCTTTGCTGAAGCGCATGGGATTGGTAGGTTAAAGGCCGGATGAGAATCCTTATCGCAGCAGAGATGTACCTCAACCCTTATATAGGAGAACCAGGGCGCGGATATGCGGCGAACGGTTGCGAAGTGGTTTTCGGGGTTCAGAATTTTTGGACATCTTTTGTCGAGTGCGACGCACTTCATTTGCATTGGCCGGAATTTTTGTTTCCCGGAGGGCTGAAATCGCCGAACAGGGTCGCGCTCAGAAAGCTTGGCGAGTGCCTCGATAATTGGCGACGACGAGTTCCGATTATAGCCACGGCGCACAACCTGCATCCTCACAGGATAGATGACGCAGCTTACCGGGAGGCTTACAGGCTTGTGTATGAAGCTGCGGACATGGTGGTTCATCATGGGCAGTCATCCGTACAATTAGTTGCCGATCAGTACCCTATAGTGCTTCGGAAGAGCCTGGTGATTCCCCACGGTCATTATGCATTCATGGATAGTGGCCTGAGCCGTGACGAGGCCCGTAAGGAACTTGGCCTTAACAAAAAATACAAGACGCTAATCCTGTCCGTCGGGAGGATTCGTTCGAGGGAGGAGTTTTGATTGTTGATTAGAGGTTACTTGGATGCGAGGTTGCGGTTCTCGCGTCTTGTAGTAGTTGGAGGTCTTCCCTATGGAAGGTTGCTCAAGGTGCTCAGGCCGCTCTTGGCGTTGTGGGGAATCAGTTTGTGTTCTGGATTTTTACCAGATGAACTGCCGGCCCGCTACATAGCCGCAGTCGATGTGCTGTTGGTCGTTCGCCGCAGGTCGCTGAATAGTAGCTTGCCCACGTTGGGGTTATCTCTCGGCAAGGTGGTGGTTGGACCGTCATTTGGCGTATCTAGGGAGATACTTACATCGTTCGAGAACCCGGCCTATGACCCGCAATCGCATTGCTCACTGGCTCTGGCGCTTGATAAGAGAGTAAAACTTGCATCCGCAGGACTGGGTGAAAAGAACCGTGAAAGAGCTCTGGACGAGTGGCGATGGGAAGACATTGCAGAGAAATTGGTTGATGCCCTGGAGGAAATAAGGCGCCGCAGCCTGTCACACAATGACGGAGCAAGATCGTCTTTGATCTAAAAATGCAACAGGATTATTATAAAAAGCTCGTAAAGAAACGTAGAAGCCGGGTAGTAGTCGAGAGATGGCTCGGGCGACCGGGCGAAATCGTAAGATACCTTTTTGTCAGGCCAGAAGAAAATAAAAAGTTTCTTATCGTTTCCAGTGAACGCAATGCCGGAAAAGCTGCGATCAGATGTCTCGATTCCGTATACAACCAAAAGTATGACCGCAAGCTTGTGAAACACGTTTTTATAGATGACGCTTCACAAGATGGAACGGATGATTTAATAGGAAAATGGCTTGAAGATCATCCCGACCATAATGTGGAATATATAGGAAACAAGGAACGGGAAGGAGGCTGCGCGAACAATCTGAAGGGATTCCGCGTGGCCGAGCCGGGAATGATTGTAGCCGAACTCAATGGTGATGACTGGCTGCCGGATAAAAAGGTATTGAGCTTCTTTAATAAGGTTTATGAAGACAAAGATGTTTGGATGACTTACAATACCTGGAAATTGAGTACTTTTAACATAAGATACATGGGACATCATTGTAAAATTCCCAGGGGAATTGTTGAAACTAATGCGTTTCGTGAGTGCGACATATGGTTCTCGAGCCACTTGCATACTTTCAGGGCGGAATTATTTTACCATGTAAAAGAAGAAAGCATGATAGACCCGCAAACGGGCGAGTATTGGAAAAACGCAGACGACCAGGCTCTTTATCTGTCAATGCTTGAGCTGGCGGGCAGACATTCTCTTCACATTAATCGGATCACTTATATCTATAATCTACATGTGGATTCGGAAATTAAACTAGACCCAAAAGGCCAAAGAGACAGGGATTTACGTATTCGGAAAATGCCGAAATACGAACCTATAAATAACTTATATGGTAATTCGGAAAGGGAAAAATAATGTCCGGTTCTCCCCTTGTCAGTGTAATTATGCCGGTATATAATGGTGTATTATACATATGCGAAGCCATTAGTAGTATTTTGAACCACGCGTTGGCTGGAAAAACATTCGCTATTTACGGTGACGGCAACCAAAATAAAGATTTCTTGCATACAAACGATTTACCCCATACAGTGATAAAGAGTGTGGAGAGCGATGTAGTGGGCGAAGTATTCCAGATAGCAAGTGGCAGGGAGACGACAGTCAATGAATTGACAGAGAAAGTTAAGCGTTTGGCGAAAGAATATATAAAAAGGTTGGTTGAGGTAAGGTACGAGTCTGCTGGAAAAGGAGAAATATACAAAAATGTTGCTGATGTGTCCAAGGCAAGAAGAATAATTGTTTATAAACCGCAAGTAAGTTTGGAAAAGGGATTGGAAGAAACTTTGGCGTGGTTTCAATCCATGAACGGTCAAATTTCGATAATATGAAAAAGGGTTTTTCAAGGGAATTTCTAATAATGAGAAGATTGTGAAAACCACTTTGACACCGTTCATAAAGAGTTGGTTGCCAGAGACCTAGCGCAGACTGTTTCGAGGAAGGAATGAGTAGGACAGTTAGAGACCTGTTTAATTTACAGAAGGCTCGCCCCGAAAATATGGATTAATCGTCTAATGCTTACTATCTTC
>CAZDAF010000054.1:0-13824 GCA_964503115.1 uncultured bacterium | reverse complement strand
CCGCCGATCTCAAGGGAGTAAACCACGCACACACAAAAGCTATTTTCCTTATAGCGGAAGGAAAATATCTCGAGGCGGCTACTATACTTCAGGAGCTTTTGAAAAACGACCCTCATAACCCCAACTTTTTATTCTTATGCGCAAGAGCTTTTAACATGAACAAGCGCCCTGATGAGGCGAAAAAATATTTGCTACAGGCAATCCAGGAAAACCCGAAATTTAGCGCCGCATATGGATTTCTGGCGAAAATTGAATACGGGGAAGGCAATATCGAGAAGGCGAAAGAACTCTACAAAATAGCATTGGAAATATCTCCAATTTCAGCCACACTTTACAGGCAATTGGGTAAAATAGTCTTGGGGGAGGGCAATAAAGAAGAGGCTAAGAAGCTTTTTGAGCGCGCACTCGAATTGTCTCCACGAGATATTGACGCCCTCGAGCTTCTCGAAGGTATTCTTTCAGAAGATGGCGAAATTGATAAGGTAGTTGAATTACTCGATCGAGCACTTGAAAAAGCGCCTACTGAAACCTACGTTCTCAGGAAAGCGGCGTTGTTACGTTCTGAAAAACTTAAAGACCGCGATGGCGCCGTCGAGCTTTTCAGGAAGGTGGTGCAGTTGAATCCCAGATCGGCTTCGGCGCGTTTCAACCTCGGCGCGGCAATGCTGTTGGGACACAATGGCAAACGATTCGGACCCGGGGCGGACTTGCGAAGCGCATTAAGGCTTTTTCACGAAGCCTTGGAACTCGACCCGGAATTTGAGCAGGCGCGTAAAAGAATAAAATTGGTCAAATTATATGTGAGCGGCAAGCTTGAAGAAGCTCCTTGATTCGTATAAACCGGAGGAAATTTAATGAAAAACAGGTCGAAGCGGATAAATCCTTACTTGACCGACATCGGCACGGTTGTATTTGTTCTATTATCGGTGGTTCTTACTATAACTTTTTTTAATTTCATCGGTTGCAAGGGCAGAAGCGGAAAATCTGCCGGCCCGAATTTGCTTTTAATAACTATTGAGGGTCTGAGAGGAGATATCGCCGGCCCAAAGGTTCCCAAACCGATGGAAATGCCCGTTCTCGACCGGATATGGAAGGAAGGCAAAGTATTGACCCGGTTTATCGTAGCTTCACCGACAAGAACGTCATCTCTTGCGTCCATGTTTACCGGACTGTATCCGATGCGACACGGCGTTCGCAATGACAGGGCGGATCAACTCCCGGAGGATGTTACTACCTTGGCGGAAGCTCTCCGCAAGGCGGGTTGGCGAACAGGGGCGGTGGTGAGCAATGTGGATACGGTGACCGCCTCCGGACTTGCCCAGGGATTTGATTATTACGACGATAGTTTTATCCCACCTGTAGATGAAATCGGGTTGCCTCGCAGACGCTGGGCACCCGTCACGAAGGCAAACAATGTCACGACAAGGGCGATCACCTGGATAAAAACAGTCGCAACAGATAAAGAGAAAGCCCCATGGTTTCTCTGGGTCGAGTATTCCGATGCTTTGCCGCCGCGCAATCCTCCACCTCCGTTTTCATATTTATATCCCAAAGATTCTTACTCTGCCGAGCTTTCTTTCGTGGACGCCAACTTGGGAGTACTTTTGGCCAAAGTAAAGGATATGGGGTTGGCGGATAACACTCTTTTGGTAATCACGTCAGCGCACGGCCTGCCGCTGGGGGAGCACGGTGAGTCAATTACCAGCATTTTCGCATACTTCAACACCGTAAGCGTCCCTGCGGTGTTCGTATTTCCCGGTAATGTTCCACCCAACCGCGAGGAATCGAAAATATTGAGATCCGTCGACCTGACACCGACGATTATGGGTTTGATGGACCTTTCACCTCCAAAACGAATCGATGGAAAGGATATTTCAAAAGTTATTCGCGGCGATGCAAACTGCGAGGAAGAAACGGCGTATGTTGAAAACATGTACCTTAAATTTTGGTTCGACTGGCGACCGGTTCGTTCGATTATCGCAGGAAATCTACACTATCTGGATATAGATCCTCCGGAGTTGTACGATATTAAAAACGATCCGAAAGAGGAGAACAATATCGCAGACCGGCTAATGGCTGATACTGAACGTATGAAAAATGAGATGAATATCTTACTCGAGCGCACAAAGCGCGGAAAGTCCGCCGGGGAAGATACTGTCGAGTCTGAAGTCGAGGCCAAGCTCAAGCGCTTGGGATACCTGCCCGACTCCATTAAAAAAACGGGAACAATGGCTCATTTGTCCAAAGGGAAAATAATAGCTTTCGTCACTATGATTCGTTCCATTATTGAGGAACGAAAAGAGCGCAAACCGGCACAGTCAGTGGAAAATTTTAGAAAAATAATCGAAAAGTATCCCGATTCTCCATACGTATCCTACTTGCTTGCAGCCGCTCTAATGAAGTCGGGTTCCACGGGAGAAGAGATTGAGAAACTTCTCGGCCGCGCGTTGGCTGGAGGATCGCGATATATTCGGGCGGCTGCGATGGTGAAACTTGCGAGGCTTTCTGTAACCGGGAAACAATTGATTGAGGCCGAAAACCTCCTCAAGCTCTCCGCCAGACTGGTACCGAACAACCCGGCCATATACAACGAATTAGGCAGGGTTTACGTAGAACAGAGGCTTGATTTAGAGGCCGAAAAGGCTTTCAGGAAATCCATCGAGATCGAGCCGAAGTTTTACAAAGCTCGTTTTAGATTGGCGGTTTTATATGCCAATGAGCGTGAAAGGAATCCCGCCGCGATGCAGGAGTTGGTCAAGGTGCTGGAATACAACCCTGATTTTATCCCCGCGCATTTTATGATTGCGAAAATTGCCGCCGAATTCTACCGGAATAAGGAACAAGCAAGAAAACATCTCAAAAAAGTGATCGAGTTGAACCCGGAGGGAGCGGCTGCCGAGGAGGCGCAGATTTTACTGGAAAAACTTGAAATTCCCTGATAAATATCTCCAATTGGTAATTGCCGGTTCGCTTTACGAAAATTCAGCTTTTGCTTTGCAAATTCGCTGTGATATTATATCAACTGGTTAAAGAGCAAGGAGGAGGTTTCAGTTACGGGTGTTATGGAAGAAATGGTCGAATTGGAGAAAATTCTAAACGAGATTCTCGCCGGATACGATTTATCCAAGTCGGAAGGGCGCGAGGCCGCTTATGAGGAATGCATCGCGTTTGCAGAGACCAGGTTGCCCGAAGACCTTCGATGCAACGCTTTTTTGAGAATGGCGGCGCAGATGTTGGAAAAAGCCCCCGTCGAGTTTGACGTGATACGCGACATGGTCGAACCGCCTCCAAATGCCATGTTGGATATATCTTATGACGACCGTCATGGGTTTATGCTCACCGCAAATGCCGCCACGCTCGAGTATCTGGCGGAACTGTTGCGCCTGCTGGCGGAAGCGCCGGAAGGCGAGCATATTCATCTGTATAATGACGAAGAACCGCTGACTCCCATAAGTTTTAACGCCGTCATTTACCATGAGGGAGACGAATGGTTCGAACGCGCGCAAAAGGAGGTTTTCGAAAGCTCCGACCGGGGCGCCGTTCGTAAGAGGGCGATACAACCCGAGGAGATATTCGCCGTGCAGGTGGTGGGCAACCTGCCGGCGGACGCGCCTATCACACGCGACCATTTGTATAGAGCGGAAAAAGTCGGTAAAAACATACCCGAGTACGACGAAGAAGTGGAAGAGGGGAATTTTTGGCGAAAAGATTTTTCGGGGGACCCGGACAGGTTGGTTTGTGTCGAGGTGACCGACGATTTCGGAGAAGATAGAGAACTGGTTCTACATCTGGACGATCCGGACATCATATACTTCAAGCGAGTGGACATCGAACAACTATTGGAATAGGGAAGCTTCGGGCATATTTTGATATTGCTTGTTTTGACTGCCCTTGAGCTTTTTTCTTTAACGTGTTATAACTCAAATGCTTAGTGTGTTGTGAAGAGATTTTATTATTAACCGGCTAGAAGGAGGATTTCAATGAAGAAACGATTTACAGTAGCAATAGTATGCCTGTTTTTGGCGGGTGTTCTGGTGATCGGTTGCGGAGGTCAGACCGACCCCGCAAAGATTATACCGGAAGACGCTCAGGCGGTGGTTCTCATCCCGAACATCGGGCAAACGGCTGGCCATATAAGCGAATTTATGGATTATATCGGCAAGCAAGTGCCCGCGGCCGCCGGTGGAAAGCAAATGATGAAGGTGTTCACGGGCGCGGATTTGACCAATCCCGACGAACTCGCCGCAAAGGGCATCAACCCGAAAGGCGGATTGGCTTTCGCTCTCCTGGATATGACGAAGATGGACGGTGCGTTCATCGTTGCGGTTAAAAAAGAAGCGGACTTCATAGCTTTCCTCAATGAACTGGCGAAGAAGAGTGGGGCTCCGGAACTGACGAAAGACGGAGATGCCTACTCGTCTCCCGGGGTGCCCGGCCAGTTAAAGATTAAGAAAGGTTTTGCCATATTCGCGCAGAACCCCGACACCTTGAATAAACTGACGGGCAAGGGAAAAACCCTCTCCGGCAGTGATGATTTCAAGACGGCCCTTGCGGAAATCGACGCCGGCGGGGATCTGGTGGTATACATTTCCGCCAAGATGCTGGCCGCCGCTCCTACTCCTCAGGCGCAGCAAATGGCGAAAGCTCTAAAGGATCTGAAAGCTATCGGGGCCTCGCTGAATATCGGGGCCGAGGAATGGTCTCTCAAGGTTTTCACAAGCATGGCCGGAATGGAGGATGCGAAGAAATTATTGTCCTCCGGCGGCGAAGGATCGCTTCTGGAATCGCTGCCCGGCCCGGCGCCGGTGTTGGCAAGAACCAACTTGAGCATTCCGGCGCTGTGGAACTATATAAAAGAAAAATCAAATTCCGATCCCGAGTTCAAAAAGAATTACGAAATGGCCATGGCGCAACTTACAATCCCCGCTACCGTGAATCTCGAAACCGACCTTATCGGCAACATTGTCGGAGACCTTGCCCTGGCTTACTACGGCCAGTCCGGCAAGGGAAGACGCAAAACCCCGGACTTCGTTTTGACGATTGTGGTTAAAGACGAGGCGAAGGTTAAGGACTCACTTCAGAAAATCGCCGATTCCATGCTGACGCGAAAAAAGAAGAAGAAAAGCGATCTCGAGGAAATGGGCGTTATCGAGTTCGGGCCCGGCAGAGATAAAATCTATATTGCCGTGGTAAAAAGCAATCTTGTGATTACCCCTGTTGCCGACCGAATGAAGAAAGTGCTTGCCACGTTTGCGGGAGCCGCCGCCCAGCCGGCTACTGCGTCAATACACGCCGAGGCAAAGAAACTTCTGCTCAATAAAAACGCGACCGCCGCTTACGTGGGAGCCAAACATCTCCTCGAAGCCATGAAAGAAAACGCGTCCCGGAATAAAAAGGCTCAGTTGGAGGCCTATGAAGCGCAGATGGCGGAGCTTCTCAAATCATACATGATCATCTCCGCCGAGTTAATGGACGAAGGGAGCCTCTTGACGCTGAATGTTCACCTGGGCGAGTAAAGTCAATTTGTTGGAAACTCAAAGCGGTAGCTCGGGAAAGTTTTCACCGGGCTACCGCATTTTATAATTCGAGAGAGTCACGCTCGGGAAATGTATCCCGAACAACCTGCAGGGGCGAAGTATGATCCGCCTCGATAATGTATCGAAAGTTTACGCATCTTCAGGCTCGAAAGCCATAGCCTTGGACGGTGTCACGTTACACGTGCCGCGCAACGCTTTTTTTGCAATCGTGGGCCGGTCGGGATCCGGAAAATCCACCCTTCTCAATATCATCGGGGGATTAACGAGGTCCACCGGCGGGAAAGTGGTGGTGGACGACATTGATCTGAGCTCCGCCGACGAAAAAACCGGAGCGGCTTTCCGTAACGAAAAAGTCGGATTTGTTTTCCAGTCCTTCCACGTGCCTGGAGACCGCACGGCGCTGGAAAACGTAATGCTGCCGGCGCGATTCTCGAGTAAAACCGTTGGGGGCGCGCGGCGCCGCGCCTACGAATGCCTCGAAAAGGTGGGGCTTGCCGGTTGTGCGAACGCTGTTTGTTCCTCTCTATCGGGCGGGCAGCTTCAACGCGTCGCCATAGCTCGAGCGCTACTCATGAACCCGCCGCTGCTTTTGGCCGACGAGCCCACCGGGAACCTGGACATCGGCACCGGAACAGAAATACTGGAACTTTTTTCCAACCTGCACCGCGAGGAGGGATTGACGCTGGTGGTAGTGACTCACGAGGAGAACGTTGCGAGCGCCGCCGATCAGGTGATGACTTTGGATGACGGCAAGTTCCCGGAAGGAAGCGACCGATGACTCCCGGCGCATGGGCGGGGCTTTTGGGCGAAGAGCTTCGCCGGGGCGTTCGTCGAGCCGCAATGGTTTCGGCGGGGTTGGTAGTGGGGGTGGCGGCGCTGGTATATATCATGGCCCTGGGGGCCGGTGTGCGCCGGTTCGTGGTGAAGAAACTTATCCATGACCTGCCCGCCGAAGAGATATTGGTCGAAATACCCGAAACCGATGTCGGCCCTCTCCGATTGGGAAGATCGAGCTTACTCACTCCGGCGAAGAGTATTGATGATGAAGTATTCGAGAATATAAAAAACATCGAGGTGGACGCGGAAGGCCGTAAAATCAAGCCCGTCAAAGTGGTTTGGCGCAGGATGGACGCCGCATTTCCCGCCTCCATATCGGGACATCTGTTCGGCATGGCTTATGGCAGCGATACCGCTATAAGCGGCGTGGATCCCGGCATGGTGACCGAGGATGTTATCAGAGGCGATTTCACGTACAAGCCCGGGGAGGAAGACGTTCCCGCCCTCATCCCGGAGGCGTTGCTTGACGTTTATAACGCGGCTTTCGCGCGTTCTCAAGGCCTGCCCGGCTTAAACCCTTCATATCTTATAGGCAAGCACTTCAACATGCATCTCGGATCGAGCTCGATAGCGCATTCGAGCAGAGTAATTCGCCGCCGGGCCGTTATTGTGGGGTTGACCGAACGCGGAACGCTGCTGGGAGTCAGCGTGCCCATCGGGTATGTGCAGGAATGGAACCGTATTATCGGCAGAGAGGGATCTGCCGACGCTTACGGGTCGCTTTTGATCGAGTTGGCGGACGCGCGCCATGTGCCGGCGGTATCCGAGTCGGTGCGGAAAATGGGATTCCGCGCCCGGTCGAGCACCGGCCTGGCGGAGCGTGTCAGTGGCATTGTTACAATGATCACCGCCGGATTGGGTCTTCTGGCGATCGTTATATTGGCGGTGGCGGGTCTTAACGCGTGGGGACTATTTAAACTTGCGGCATGGGAGCGGCGCGCCGTGGCCGGATTATGGATGGCGCTCGGAGCCGCGCCGGGTGAAGTCAGGACTTTGCTGATGGCGGAAGCCGTTGCGGTGGGCGCCGGAGCCGGCGCAATGGGAGGACTTATAGCTTTGGGAGCATGCTCGATAACTAATCACTTTGTCTCTCGCGCTGCGATGTCGATTCCCCTGTTTCCGTCTCAGCTGGCGGTATACCATCCGGGATACGCGCTCATAGGCGTGGCGCTGGCCGTTTTTATAGCCGTTGTAGCCGCATGGCCCAACGCCTCACGGCTTGCCCGGACGGATCCGGCGGAAATTCTCGCCTCACAAAGATGACTCGTTATTGCCAACCTCGCCGGGGTGTTCTAAAGTCGTTTTTATATGCCTGAATTCGATCTCAGCACAAAGCTCGGGAAACTCGAGCTTAAGAATCCGGTAATCGCGGCATCGGGAACTTTCGGTTACGGGCTCGAATACGAAGACGTTTGTCCTCCCGAAGATATTGGAGCCGTGGTCACAAAGGGTATTAGCATCCTGCCCCGGGAAGGCAATCCCCCGCCACGTATATGGGAAACTCCGGCGGGAATGATAAACGCCATAGGGCTGGAAAATGTGGGTGTCGATCGGTTTATCGAGGAGAAGCTCCCACCGCTGGTCGAGCGAGGTGCGACGGTAATTGCGAACTTTTTCGGCTCGACCGTCGAGGAATACGCCGACGCCGCCGGTCGATTGAGCCGGGCGGAGGGGTTGTCGGCCATCGAGGCAAACGTATCCTGCCCGAATATCGGCACTAAACAAGGTATGCACTTCGGTTCCGATCCCGCCGTGGCGGCGCAAGTTACTCGCGCGGTACGAAACTCGACCGACCTTTTTCTCATCGTAAAGCTCACGCCGCAAGTGCGTGACATTGCGGAAGTCGCATGCGCAGTCGAGGAAGCGGGAGCTGACGCAATAAGCCTGATAAACACCATACCCGCAATGGCGGTGGATATAAAAGCGAGAAGGCCGAGATTGGCCGGCGTCACCGGCGGCCTGTCCGGCCCGGCGATTCGCCCCGTGGCGGTTCGATTTGTGTGGGAAGCCGCA
Source organism: uncultured bacterium (assembly GCA_964503115.1). GTDB lineage: Bacteria > RBG-13-61-14 > RBG-13-61-14 > CAYWKU01 > CAYWKU01 > CAZDAF01. Next base: position 5,437 of record CAZDAF010000054.1, on the reverse strand, counting down.
TGCGCGGTGAGCATGCCGGTTATAGGGATAGGCGGAATCGCTTCGGCGGAAGACGCTCTCGAGTTCATCATAGCAGGCGCCAAAGCAGTACAGGTCGGAACGGGTATCTTCACGAAACCGGGCCTGCCACTCGAAATAATTGGCGGTATCCGGTCGTTCCTCGGTGAGCAGGAGATTTCTTCGGTGTCGGAGATCGTCGGCTCCCTCATCACGGAACCGGAAGAACGATAGATATTTGTCTGTAAACGCATCTTTGACGATTCTCAACGATTAATAATATGAAACCGGTTCGAAAGCCATCGTATCTGCATCCTACTCGAGGTTCCGTATCGGCTCGCCATCGGGTGAAAGCTCTTTTACGCCGTTGTGGTCTTCACACGGTATGCGAGTCTGCGCGATGTCCCAACATTGCTGAATGCTTTTCTCGCTCGACCGCGGTTTTTATGATACTTGGAGATACTTGTACGCGCCGATGCGCTTTTTGCGCCGTCAAAAAAGGTCGGCCCTCTTCGCCGGATTCGGAGGAGCCGCATCGAGTGGCCGAAGCCGCGGCCCTGCTCGGGCTAGAGCACGTCGTGGTCACCAGTGTCACGCGGGACGATCTTCCCGACGGCGGAGCGGCCATGTTCGCATCGACGGTCGATGCGATACGGCGCCGCCTGCCACACGCGACGGTCGAGGTGCTCGTACCGGACTTTTCAGGCTCCGGGGAAGCAATCGAGAAAGTCATTTCCGCCAAACCGGACGTTTTCAATCATAACGTTGAGACGGTACCGCGACTTTATCCCGAAGTACGCCCCGGAGCGAACTGGAACCAATCGATAAATTTAATAAACGATGTCGCGAAAAGCGGTCTGGTAACAAAATCCGGTATGATGCTTGGAATGGGAGAAGAATCGGTCGAGGTGAGCGCCGCGCTCGAAGAACTCAAAGAGGCGGGCTGTAAGATTCTCACCCTGGGTCAGTATCTGGCTCCCACTCGCGAGCACCGTCCCGTGGCGCGATATGTCGAACCGCCCGAATTCGACAGATGGCGGAAATCGGGGCTCGAAATGGGTTTTGATGAGGTCTACGCCGCGCCGCTGGTGCGCTCGAGTTACCACGCAAAACCGCCTGCGCGCCAACTCGCCCCCTTGACATCAAAAGGCTATTGAACGACATTTATAACTCACTCTTTTTCGATTGAACGAGTCGTAGCATGGACGAAGAATTTTACCGTATAAAGAGGCTTCCCCCCTATGTTTTCGCCACTGTTGTGGATCTTATGATCAAAGCGCGGCGAGCGGGAGAGGACATCATCGATCTCGGTATGGGCAATCCCGACCTTGCCACACCGCAGCATATAGTGGAAAAACTCAAGGATGCGGTGGACAAAGCCGCCAACCACCGATACAGCGCTTCGAGAGGCATTACGGGACTGCGTCGCGCCGTTTGCGAGTTGTATCAGAAGCGATTCGAGGTTGAGCTTGATCCGGATACCGAAGCGATTGTGACCATCGGAGCGAAGGAGGGTTTGAGCCACCTTCTGCTGGCGTCGGTGGGTCCCGGCGACGTGGTTTTCGTGCCCAGCCCGGCATATCCGATACACGCATACGGAGTTATTATCGCCATGGGCGACCTTATGAATATTCCGCTGGGCGCCAATGACGATGAGCTTATAGACAATTTGCATCGTGCAGTAAGAACTACCTGGCCGCGACCGAAAATGATCATCCTGAACTACCCGCATAACCCTACCACGCAGGTTACCTCGCTCGATTTTTTCAGGCGTATCGTCGAGTTCGCCAAGGAATACGATCTCATGGTCATACACGACCTGGCTTACGCCGATCTGTGTTTCGATGGATATCGCGCACCCAGTTTTCTCGAAGTTAATGGAGCAAAGGATGTCGGCGTCGAGTTCTACAGCATGAGCAAGGGGTACAGTATGCCCGGTTGGAGAGTCGGTTTTTGCCTGGGCAATCCGAGGATGGTGCACGCTCTTGCAAGGATAAAAAGCTATTTGGACTACGGTATTTTTCAGCCCATTCAAATAGCCGCCACCGTGGGATTGAGGGGGCCGGAGGAACCGGTATTGGAAACTGCGGAAATATATCGGCAGCGGCGCGACGCACTGTGCGAAGGCTTGTCCCGAGCGGGGTGGGAGGTGCCCAAACCGAAAGCCACAATGTTCGTCTGGGCGAAAATTCCCGAAAAGTTCGCGGATATGGGCTCACTGGAGTTCGCAAAACTATTGCTCAGAGACGCCAAGGTGGCCGTTAGCCCGGGAGTAGGTTTCGGCTACGAAGGCGAGGGTTACGTACGGTTTGCGCTGGTGGAAAATCCCCACCGTATAAAGCAAGCTATCAGAGGTATTAGGAAACTTCTTAAAGAATAAGCAGTATTATTAAGCGTAGAATTGCAAGAAGAAATTGAGCGTAAGGGTACGGGACACCGTGCCTTGAGGACTGACATAAAGATAATCTTATGAAAGAAATACCAGTAGGTCTACTCGGGTTCGGCACTATCGGTGTCGGTGTGGCACGAGTGCTTCTCGATGACGGTAAGCTTATAACAAGGCGCGTCGGCGCTAAAATAAAGCTCGCCGGGGTCGCAGACATCAGGCGGGGGCCGCGAAAAGGCGTGAAGCTCCCCAAGGGCGTTTTCACTACCGACGCATTATCGGTGGTGGATGATCCTTCGATTCCGATCATCATCGAGTTGATCGGCGGCAAGACCGTTGCGAAAAAGCTGGTGCGGCGAGCGCTCGAGCGCGGTAAACACGTCGTCACCGCCAACAAAGCGCTTTTGGCCACTTACGGCGATCAGCTTTTCCGCCTGGCAAGCCGCAAGGGAGTGAACCTCGCCTTCGAGGCGGCGGTCGGAGGCGCGATTCCCATCATACGCAGTCTCAGGGAAGCTTTTGTGGCAACGCAAATGACTTCAATTTTCGCCATTATTAACGGCACATCGAATTACATCCTCACCGAAATGACCCAGCGTGGCACCGACTACCGGGAAGTGCTCGCCGAAGCCAAAAAACTCGGATATGCGGAGGCGGATCCCACCTTCGACGTGGACGGCACCGACGCCGCACACAAACTCGCTATTTTGGTCATGATGGCTTTCGGCGCCCCGGTGACTTTTTCCCGAATACATCGTGACGGCATTACGGGAATCTCGCCGCTTGATATGGCCTTTGCGCACGAATTCGGGTACCGGATAAAGTTATTGGCCATAGCGAAAGGCGACACTTCAAGCATCGAGGCGCGCGTGCATCCGACTCTCATACCCAAGGATCACCCGCTCGCGGGCGTCGAGGGAGTGCTTAACGCGGTATATTTAAAAGGGAAGCCGCTCGGCGAGTCGATGCTCGTGGGGCATGGAGCGGGAATGATGCCGACCGCGGGGGCGGTAGTAGCGGACGTAGTCGAGATTGCAAGGGACATTATCGCGGGCTGCGCACCTCACCGCGCGCCGATGAGAGCATGGCCCGAGAAATCTTTCCGCCCCATTTCGATACGCGATATAAGAGAACGCAGTGGCCCGTATTATATGCGCATTGCCGTTATCGACAGACCCGGAGTGCTTTCCAGAATATCCGGAATACTCGGGGCGCATCGAATAAGCATCGCGCAGGTCATCCAAAAAGATCGACAAGTGGACGGAGCCGTACCCATATTTTTACTGACGCACGAAGCGGTCGAAAAGGACCTGCTCGCAGCGGTACGGAAAATCGACCGCTTATCAATGGTCAAGGGCAAAACCGCCTTTCTCAGGATCGAGGAATAACGAACATGGTTTGGCGAGGAGTGGTAAGAGAATATTGGGACAGGTTGCCCATCAAGGACGAAAATGCGGTCGTTACGTTACTTGAGGGCGGCACGCCGCTCATTCCCGCCAGACGCCTTCCTGAAAAACTCGGCAAAAAGGTCGAGGTTTACTTTAAATTCGAGGGCGTCAACCCGACGGCGTCGTTTAAGGATCGTGGCATGACAGTGGCTGTCAGCCACGCCGTCGAGGAAGGCAGTAATGCCGTTATTTGCGCTTCCACCGGGAACACCAGCGCCAGCGCCGCCGCGTACGCCGCTCGATATGGAATGGATGCTTACGTGCTTATACCCGAGGGCAAGATCGCGCGCGGGAAACTCAGCCAGGCAATGGCCGTCGGCGCCAAGGTCGTGCAAGTGGACGGCAACTTCGATCAAGCTCTCGCAATGGTCAGAGAAATCAGCGCAAAATACCCCATAACTATGGTTAATTCGCTTAATCCTTACCGCATAGAAGGCCAGAAGACCGCGAGCTTCGAGATATGCGACGTGTTGGGAGATGCGCCGGACCTCCATTTTCTACCGGTAGGCAATGCGGGAAATATAACGGCTTACTGGAAAGGATATTGCGAGTACTTCAAGGACGAAGTTATCGAACGGAAACCGCGAATGTGCGGTTTCCAGGCCGCTGGAGCGGCGCCGATAGTTCTCGGAAAGCCGGTGCTCGAACCTGAAACCATAGCCACTGCTATACGTATCGGCAACCCCGCCAGTTGGAAGCAGGCCGAAGCCGCGCGAGACGAATCGAGCGGCGTAATCGACATGGTTACGGACGACGAAATAATCGAGGCATACCGATTTATGGCCGATTCGGAAGGACTGTTTTGCGAACCCGCCAGCGCGGCAGGGGTGGCGGGCGCTATCAAAAGGCCTGACCTTATAAAGGACGGTCAAACGATAGTGTTCACCATAACCGGCCACGGCCTCAAAGACCCCGACACGGCCATTAACAAAATCCCCGCCGATATCGTCACTGTACCAGCCCAGGTCGAAGCCGTTAAAAATCTGTTGGAATTCTAGTAAAAAAGTATAGATGATATGGACCCCTCAGGAAGTCTGAAGGGTCATTTGGAGTTGAAGAAACTGGGGTCTATGTCGCGGTCGCGCCATTCGCCTTCTTCCGCGCCTTCTTCGCGAACGGCAATAATTTTATCCATGGGTATTGTGACCCAGCCGGTAAGGCCTTTGAGGTAAAGCGTATCTTCGCCGGCCTCGATGAGTTGGCCACGGTAAACGATGCCGCCGTGTATCGTAACTTCGACGTTTTTACGTACCAGTTTTGACAGATTATCCTGCATTTAGTTAATTTTAGCACCCTTGCCGCTATATGTAAAGCGAAAGTGAATTATTTTTCGGAACGAGTTTCCCGAATTGTTTCGATTATCCAATCTTTTGCCTGGGAGGTTAAGCGCTTTCGGTCCCTGACGGTCAATTCGTCCGTCGCAATCGGTGGCCCGATGACCATGGTTATTTTTCCGGGCCTTACAGGCCAGTTTCCGAAAGGCAGAATCTCGCGGGCGCCTATAATAGCTATCGGTATTAACGGCGCTTTGGACCATATAGCCATGGCAGCCGCGCCGTCTTGAAATTCCTTAACTTCTCCGTCGGGGCTACGGCGTCCTTCCGGA
>CAZDAF010000053.1:0-14000 GCA_964503115.1 uncultured bacterium | reverse complement strand
AACGGTCTTATATATGAAGGCAGTTCGTTAATTACGTCCAACACCTCTTCCAGCCTTTCGGCCTGGGAACGCAATTTGAATAAGACGCCGTTGTAGTCGCCATCGACTTCCATGCGCCACGGGTAGGTGTATCCGGTGTTAGGATCCTTCCGGTAATCGCCGAGTTTCAGTTTGTAATTTTTTGTGGCGACTAGATATTCGGAGTCGCTCATGATAATGATACTCGGGATGCGCAGGCTGTTGTATGAGGGATGGGCCTCGTATTCCAGCATGGACAGGGCGTATTTAGCCTTGGCGCCTTTTTTGGGAAAACCGCGAATTGCATAAATATATTTGTGCTGTCGAAAGAAGATGAGGTTCGAATATCCACGGTCTCCATAGCCCCAACCGGCTGCGTCCATGGTTTTACCGTTATATCGTATCGTGCCGCTCACTCGGCTGAAAGGGCAGATCATATAGTTCTTGTAGAAAACTTTTTTATCCTTTGTGAAGTAAGTGACACCTTTGCCCGGTTTCCATGTAGGTACCCGGGTGTGAAAGATAAGGTTTGCGGAGAAGCCCTCGATCTTCAATTCGGCCTTGTAGGTGGGGGCCGCCCCGTCGAATACGCATTTCCCCATTTTCAAAAAGGCGCTGTTCTGCCGAGTTTCGATTTCCTTGTCCGATATTTCCTCCTTGAAGAAATGTCGCTTCCCGTTGTTTTCGGTCAATGTGGCCGTTACGCCCCACTTTTGTCCTATCGACGCGCGGAAGGTGAAAAAATTCAGGATAAGCCATCCACCGTTGTCCAGCTTTTCGAGCAGGTACAGGCTATTGTTCTCGAAAGCATATCGGGCGGGTTTCCATGCGAAATCCGCTTCCGGGATGTTCTCCGCAGGGTGATCCCATTTGCCTGGCCAGACGAGGTCTTCTTGAGCGACCGCCGCTACGAGAAAGATGAAGAAAAACACCGATAAGATTTTCGTATTCATATTGTGAGTCAATCTAGCTTGACGATATTTCCCGGGCGAGAGACTTCATATAATTAAGAGATGCCTCCGCCGCCGGTAGTTCTTTTTTCCATTCCCACAGGTTGTAATCGAACTCCAGCGCATAGAGCCCTTTATAGCCTGAATCATGAATAATTTGAAGTATTCTTCGTATATCTATTTCGCCTTTGTCCAGTTGGGTGGCCTTACAGGAATAGCCGTGGCCGACCATGTTCTTGATATGAGTATATGCCGCGTATGGAGCAAGCCGAGCCGTGGTATCGTACGGATCCTCAAAGTGCATAACTGCGTTTCCCGTATCAAGCGTTACCTTGAGGTTGTCGGCGGCGACTCCATCGAGTATCCGCTCCATCTCGGCGACTTTATAGTCCGAGTGATTTTCCAAAGCAAGCGTGATTCCCTCGGAACGAGCTTCAGCGGCGAAAGGTCTGATATTGCGGATCACGCGCTTGACTTGCGCGGCCCGGTTTGTAACCACTTGAATGGGCCGCCCCACGCCCGGTACGGGGAGAACCACCCTGCCTATGATTCGGAGAGTGGTCGATCCGAAAAAATGCGCCAATTCGAACATTTGTCGTTTCATGCCGGCGGATAAGCGCAAAATCGATGCAGGCAGTGCAAAAGGAACACTGAAGCCGAAGACGAGTTCCATATTATGTTCGTCAAGCTGTTCCTTGAGGCGGGCTGGGTCCTTTCGGACGGCGGCCGGGAGCATGAAGTAATCGAGGCAAATGCCCTCCGCCCCTAACCGCGAGGCGGTGGCTGGAAAATCGAGCACATCGAGTTTTCCCATCATGAAAGAAGCGTGAAAGCACCATTCGTCAATGCCCGGTCTCATCATCGAAACCCCTTATCGTTCCCCAGGTTCGGTCTAAACGGATCAGTGAAGATAGAGTTTACCCGATGAAGCCTGGCAAGCAAATAGTCGCGTATGGCCTTTATAAAAGGGTATGGCAAGTTTGCGGGCGAGTCCGCTCCGGCCATCTTTATCACGGCTTTTGCCACCGACCCGATGCAGCCGCATTCGGGCGCCGCCTTAACCTTGCGATACTTTTGTTTAAGTATGGCGTAGCATTCATTGGTGGCGCACACCCCCGCCACCAGGATGGGTTCGGTCAAATTGTCCAGGCTTTCCGGGGGGATGCCTTTGCCGACGACTATGGTAAAGGGGCGCTTGATTCCGTAATCCTGGGAGATGGTGTAGGTAATGTTTTCCGCCATGCCGAAACATCCCTCGATACACGCCCGTTCTTTGCCTTTCACAAAAGTGACGCTCTCCGGCAGATCGTCGGTATATTGTTTCCAGGGCAGAGTTTGTGTAAAGCGCGAGACGTCTCCGACAATATCGATGTCGTCGAGTTGGATTATACCCAGACCTCGATCGGCACAATACGTCAGATGCTTCACTTCGCCCGGGTCATAGCCCAATATTCTGGAGGCTACCGCATCTACGGCCACGCAATCGGGCCCGCCCAGAATCACATTGGTTTTGAACAGAAATTTATCGAATTTGTTTTGGGGAAGTACCGGCCCGTGGGCCATGGCGTAATCGCCGTCAATGATCCCGAAGTCCGGCCTGAATGTTTGGTACACATCGGCCAGTTTTTCGTGCAGGTAATAATTGTGCAGGATGCGCTTGCCTTTATCGGGCAGGCACCCCTGTTGGTTCTTGACCGTGCCGGTCATCACGCAGGCGTTATGAGTTTTAAGGAGTGCGAGGCTGATATAGTTGTGCCGGTCGCGGTTATGAATGAGGTCGTCAACTATAACATCGGGTAGAGGCACGGCATATTCGGGGTTTCCCATCAGCACGGGCATCGTCGGACGCTCGTCCAGGAAGATCACCTTGGCGCCCTTGCGTTTAATAAATTTGGTCAAGCCGCTCATATTGAATATAAGCCGCGAAAAGCTCCCATTGGTGCAGCTCTCGATCACCCGGATGCGCTCCGGCGCGACGCCGCCCGATATAAGCGCATCCATCAAACCTCCAAGGCATTCATGCGATGTATAAGCATGTTGATTGAAACTCACCAGGTTTATCTTGACGTAAACCTCGCCGCCCCGGTACCAGTTCTCAACGCCTCCGAAATGATTGAAGATGTTTGTGATGCGATCATGGTATCGCCCGTCGAGATCGCAAACGATCACTTTACTTTTTGCCGTCATTTTTATATTATGACAACAGCAACGAGGAAAGTTAAGGGGGGGGAGCAGACCCCCCGGGAGTTTTACGAATGACAACCGTAAGGAGGGAGAATATAATCTGGAAGGATCATACTCGGCCTAACAAGGGTAAGAATGGAACTTAGAGGAAGCGTTTTGTGCTTTATTACTATTACACGATTGGAAATCAATAAATGAGAAAAGACTTTCTGAAATTTATTTTCCTGCCATCGGTTATGATATGTCTTTGTTTCGGCTGTGTGGAAAAGATAGTCGAGCATGTTGTTGCCGGGAAGGAGGCTGAAGTTTTACAGGAGCACGGCCCCATGGAAAAATGGGGAGCGCGCTGCGACAATAAGGTTTCGGATATAAGCTACGCGCCGGGATTGCCGGGCGCCGAACTCCTCACCCTCGATGTTTATTACAACAATCACGAGGGGCTTTTGCCTATCGTGGTCAACATCCACGGCGGTGGCTGGCGGATCGGTGACAAGAGGCAGATCAACCAGGTATTCCGCAGCAAATTCATAGCCAACCGCGGCTATGTAGTCGCAAATGTAAATTATCGACTTCTCCCCGACTTCCCTATTCAAACACAGGTCGAGGACGTTATGGGCGCGGTAATCCGGATAAAGGAACACGCAGCCCGTTTCGGCGCCGACCCGAGCAGAGTGGGCGTAACGGGCGGATCGGCCGGCGGCCACCTGACGGCCATGGTCGCGTGGGCAAGCAACGATCCCGTTTTCTCGCCGACGGCTCATGCGGAATCGAAATACGATTCGGACGTGCTTGCCGCCGTGCCTTTTTACGGTGGGTTCGATATTGGTAAAATGCTGAAGAGTGGGGATTATAAAATAAAATACTTCACCGGAATAAAATCTTTCCGGAAAATCAAGAAAGGCCCTGAACGCGATGAACTCATCCGTCGACTTTCTCCCAAGTCATATATTTCTTCCGACATACCCCCGACGCTTTTCGTGTGCGGCGACAGTGACGATTTCGGTCTCTACCCCGACTCCGTGAACTTCGAAAAGCGCCTGCGCAAGCTGGGTGTCGAAACCGGGCTATATGCTGCAAAGGGAGGCAAACACGGGTTTGATATTAATTACGCCGCCGATCACACCCAGAAAGCCATGGAAGCGACGGTGGCATGGTTCGACCGGTTTCTGAAACGGTAAGTTACGGATTAGGAAGGGTGAGAAAACAAAAAAAGTCGATCAACAGTTTGTCATAAACGGTGTTAGCGCGGGTTCATTTATCTGAAAAACCATTATAAATCAATAAGATAGACGATTTTTGTTGACAGATTGCATGTAAGGGGTTATCCTGATACGCTCAAAATACAAATAACGGTGAGGAGTATGACATCTAGCAAATCCGCTGGTTCACAGGAAAAAAAAGCTCAAAGTTACAGTTGGTACAACGAAATCAATAACGAAGTAAAGGCTTTTCTGGCATTAGCGCGAAAGCACAAGCGTCGGGGAGCTGTTCTTGACATCGGTGAAGGAGAGGGCAAGTACGCCATTTTTTTCGCGCGGCACGGTTTTGAGGGACATGGTATACACAATTCCGCCGAGGCCATCAAACGGGCAAGAGCTTTCGCGTCAAAAACGGGTGTAAACGAAAGCACTCATTTTCGGGTCGGCGACGCGTTTGAATTACCGTATCCCGGAAGGTTTTTCGATATCGTAATCGATTACGGTTATCTGCATCATATCCGTAAAGGCGAATGGGACACATACCTGGAGAGCATACTTAGGGTTATGAAAGAGGACGCTTTTTATATGCTTACCGTTTATAACCTCAGGGACAGGCACGTGTCCGGCCGTAAACGACATTACGTTATACATCAGGGTCACTATGACTATTTCTTCGGAAAAAAGGAGTTGCGGGAACTTTTAATGCCTTTCTTTGAAATCCTGAAAATATCGGAAGAAAACCTTGTAACCTCGGAAGGAACGAGTCACTCGTACTACCATGTGCAGGCGCGCAGGTTGCTGCCCGAGAAGGAATAAGAAAATTCGGCGGACCGTTTCGAGCATATAGTCAAATGTTTATAGGATAAGTGCCGTTTTCCCATCCTTCTTTTATCATTGCAAGGTAATTCTCAGGCTTCAAATAGTTGGTGACGCTGTTTCCGCTGCCGAGCGCATATCCTCCTCCCGGAGCGCATTTACGAAGCACTTCCCGGGTACGGCGCTTCACATCTTCGACGGAGCCCCTCGATAAAATGTCTATGTCTATGCCGCCGAGCACGGCGATCCTGTCGCCCCACCTGCTTTTGGCCTCCTCTACGGGTGTGACGATGTCCTCGTAGCTGTGCTTGGCGTCGATGCCGACATCTTCTATCAGGTCGTCCATTACCGCCGAAACCTGGCCGCATGAGTGGAGAATGTAGGGCACATCTTTTTCATGGCAGGTTTCGACGATTTTTTTATGCCATCCAAACGCATATTCCCTCATCATCCTGGGGCTAAGGAGAGTGGCTGTCTTATGCCCCATATCGTCGCCTTGAGCTATCGCCCCGACACGGGGCAGTTCGAGTAGACGCTCGGCCATACGGAGGCAGATCGAGCCTACCTTATCGAATACCATTTTAATCAGCTCGGGGTCTTCCACCATTGCTGTAGCGATATTTTCGTAACCCATAATCCATGTGGCGCTCTCGACCACTCCTTCGAGTTGCCCAACAAGCGCCATGCCTTCGGGCAAGCGCTCGACGATCCATTCGAACAGGCCGAGGTCCACGTTGTCGGGATCGTGCCAATGATGCTTATCGAAATTTTCCCGGGAGGCCAGGCCGGCGCCTTTGTGGGAATTGAGCCAAAACCTGATTCCACCGTCCAGCGGAGCGATATCTTCGGACGGCTTGAAAGAGGAGCTTCCCAGCATGAGTAGCGGCATAAGCTCGACATAGTCGAAACCGAGGCGATACCATATCTCGATTTCGTTTTCCAACTGTTCCTCGATACCCGGGACGGGCAGAACTATCGGTAAAGAGCACGGCTTTCCCAGCAGGTGATCTTTTATCGGTTTGTCGAAAAAAAGCTCGTAAAAGGGCACCCGGTCCGGTTCACCTTCCCTGAGAAGTGCCTTCCTGAGCCGCTCGAAATCGGGCGCGGGCTTTATGTCGAGTTCATCTATAAGGGCCATGTGGAGTTAACCTTCCTTTGTCTGGTCCGAAGCTCGGAAATAATTGGCCGATCAGTGATTTTTCCACCAACAATTGTAAATCGACGGCTATTTATCGATATTTTCTTGTCCGGCGGCGTAGCCCGTCTTTTTTTTAGCAACGCGAGTAGTAACGGCAGCAGTATCACTATTGCTGTGTCTATGGGCATGCGGTAGGTTGACGATGCCGAGGGGCTGACGTTGCAGCCGCAGCCTCCACCACCGCCATAGTCGTATGGCTCTCCACCGGCGGTTACGAGCGTAGCGTCCGCATAGCTCGTCACGATGCCGTCCGATACGGTGACTTCGAGGAGATAATAACCGTTCTTGTCCGGTGTGAAAGAAGTGCATTCCCGATCCACGTCTTCCAGCGCAGCGGCCGACTCTTCCGGCTGAACAACCAATTCCCATGAGTAAATCAACGGCGCATTGCCGTCACCGTCGTCATTCGGGTCGGTGGCCGTGGCGCAGACGGTATGGTTCACGTCGTACTCCGCTTCGGAATCGTCATCCGCATCGACAGTGGGAGCGGTATTTCCAGTGAGGTTGACTTGAATCGCCCCGGCATCGAGGTCGGCCTTGCCGTTTGGGTTTATGATCACCAGGTCATATTCCCCGGTGGATGCCGAGAAGTCGACGTCGACAGTCAACTCGTCATAATCGACGAACTGCGCGAGCGTTACTTCCGGGCTGACCACGGGCGCGCCGGATTGCCATACCTCGATATCGAGGAAATTTTCTACGCTTGAATCCGTTTCTATAAAACCGAAACCTTTGAGCGTCACGCTTGTTAAGTCGGTGCCTTCATATTCAATAAGCTTGTCGTAGGTCGAGGAATCGCCGCTTTTTATGAATCCAATCACATGAGGCGGCGGCAGGTCGGATTCCGATGCGGGATACATAAACCGCAGCCCTTCGATGTCGTCCTGGTCGAGAGTTCTCGCTCGAATGGAACCTTCCGAAAGGTATCCGAACATCGTGGATTGTGAAAAATGAAAATCGAAAAGGTCGTAAAACATACAAAAGTGGCCCATCTCGTGCACGATAACGCTCTGAAGGTCATATTCCGTGGGTCTGGGTTCTCGGCCTATACTCCACTCGAAGTCCTGACCGTTTATTTGCATATCCGTCTCGAAAACCGCCCCGGTACTATTATCCCAATCTTCCCAAAAGGTTACGGCAAGAGCTTCCGGATCCCACGGCCAGTTATTTGTTATCCACGCGACGGTGTTTTGCCCGTCAAGGCACCAACAGTCATGCCCGTTTTGGCAACAATCGGTATCGCCCGCGTCTTGCAAGCTGATAGTCGCACCTTCGACGGAATTCCAAACGGCCATGGCGGATATAATGTCATCCTCGATTCCACCCGGAGCGTTGCTTAAATCGTAATTTACTTCGAGTGCCATAGGCGCAACGCCGGGGGAGGGCGGTGTGCCTGAGCCGTCCGCCGGGCGATAAGCCAATCTGCCGTCCATATGGCGCCATAACTCCCACGCATGAGCGGGAGAAAGCGAAATAAGCACTCCCGCCAGACACAAAGCTGCGATAAGTCTCGGTCGCATCATTTTGGGGGCGCTTTCTTGCGCGCGCGTTGCCTTACCGCGCGGATACGCTTTTTTGCGGCCTCGAGCGTTATTCCCCGGCCTTTGACGCGGCGCGTTTCAGTTATAACTACCTTTCGCGATGTGCCTTTCTCGATGAAGATGCGATGCGCGCCCTGGTTGAACCCCATAATTCGATAATATCCGTCGGGTAGCTTCTCCAGGAGCAGGAGATAAGATTTATTTGAAAGCAGTTTTTTCACACCGGCCACCCGCACCCGAGCCCCGCCGGGTTGGATCACCTCGACCTCGCCGCCGGAGGTGGCGCCTGCAATTACTTCCTCGATGCGGATTTTTACCTTTGTGCAAGGGTATCCGCGCCACCTGACCGGCTCCGACGATACCGGCTTGCCGACGATTACAAGGTCGGCCTCGAGCGCCTGCCGGTTGAAATCCATACGCACGACGATGGTGGCCCAAGCCGATGCGCCCGTTATCAGTATGGTTGCGAATAAAATGAAGAGCCGCTTTGGCAAAAATATCGCCTCCTCGACAAAACGTGTTTTATTATCGTTCCTTGGCTTCTTGTTTTTTCTTTCTGATAATGGTCTCGAAGGCCTGTGGAATTCGTGGCGCCAATATTAGCAGGTCGGATATATCCGTGGGGGCGTCGGTGGCGGCTCCGTTGTCGCCGTAAAGGATGTTCACCACGTTGCCGCCGAAAAGTATTGGAATAAGAAACACACTGCGCGGTCGCTCGTTACCGGTGATCTTTGTGAATCGCTCGTTTATCGGCGTGGAAGGTATGGCTCCGAGGTAGAATGCTTTAGAATCGTGTACGGTCTTAAAAATGCTGGGCGCATTGAGGGGCAACATAATTCCCTGCACCGTGCGGCGGTTGAGACTTCCGCCCATCCCGTCCCATCCCATCGCCACGCCGCCACGAGTTATAAAAAGAGCGGCCCGCTTGAAATAACTCAACGCAAACGCCAAAACCACTCTGCCCAGTTCGTCTCTGCTAACTATCTCGCCAAGTCGCTGCATTGCTTCCTGCAAGGTGAGCGCTTCGGGCAACTCTTCGATAATTTCCTTTTCTTCAGCTTCCGCTTCGGACGGTTCCGTTTCAGGTTCCACCACCATGTCTTCGAGATCGAGTATCTCTTCTTCGGCCTCCACAACGGTTTGTTCGGGAGGAGGTTGAGTCGGTTGTGGTTGAGGTGGAGGTACGGGGGTCTGCTCGGCAGGTGGTGGGGTGACCTGTTGCGCCGGAGGTGCCTGTTCGGCGGGAGGCTGAGCGGGCGCATGCGCGGCATCGGGTTGTTCGGGCGGCGCTTCTTCAGCCTCTTCCGTCAATCCATGAGGGCGATTGTAAGCGTAAAGCAGCTTTTCGAAGTCCTCCTGGCTTGTAAGTTCTTCATTCGAGCTGAATTCGAGACCTTTTATCCCGGGTCGATCCTGAGGCGGAGGGGCGGCCTTGCCGGTGGTGGATTTCGGAGCGCCTTTCGGGCGGCGCCGAAGCACCTTGGCGGCCAGTTCCTTATAACGAAAATCGCGCGGTACGCCGTAATACTTCTCAAGCAGGGTCAACACAACCAGTTCGGGGGAAATGTAGGGTCGGATGCGTTTTCCGGTTGCGAACCGTATCTCGTCGATGGCGGCCACATCGGTAGGATTGGCCATGAGCAAGTCCATGTTTTTTTCATCGGCGCCGAGGGGAACCACTTGGTGCTTGACGGCAAGCTTTTTGCCAAGCAGCCGGAGCAGATCGCGTCTCGCGGGTTTAAGCTTAAAAGGATTTATCGTGGGGCAACCGAGCTTTTTCGACAGGACCTTGCTTAAAGCGGCGAGGTTCAGGTAACCGAGTTCCATCAGGTTGGTGCCAAGTTTGCCGCCATAGATAACCTGGTTTTGGATAGCTTCTTCGAGCTGGGCGGAAGTCACCGCGCGGGCCGAGAGAAGTAATTTGCCCAAAGGCTTGCTCATTTTTTCTTTTTCGATCCGCTTTTGGCCGCCTCGATGGCTTCATCGATCCATTTCGGAGGCACTCCCGCTTCGTGAGCTTCATCGTATATATCCTGTTCGAGATACTTGCGGGCCCGATCCAGGTCTTTTTTCAGTTTTTTGAGGTTCTCATAACATTGAGCGCTGGCTTGAGTGTTGGCTATTACCGGCATGTTAAGAGCTTTGCGGCGAAGTTCCGGGCATTTTTTCTCGAGTGATTTCACCTGATTATAGAGTTCCTCCACTTTTTCATAGGCTCTAACGGCTTTTGTTTGCCACTTCCCTTTTTTCTTCGAAGTTGAACGAACTTTCTTTTTTTTGGTGGAGGTGACCTCCCCGCCTCCTGAAGATGAAGACTGGTTGTCCGAACCCTCTATAACCACCTTCACCGCCTTGTCGCGATACTTGGCGGGTACCTGATCAAGGTACTCGGCGTAGTGAACATTGCCTTTCTTGTCCACCCATTTCCACAGGACCGTCTTGGCAATCGCAATTGCCGCAAGTGCGAGCATCGCCACCGCAGCCGCCATAACGATGAATTTCCACATGTCTCTTTTCATCTTTACCATCCCTTGCGAGTTAAACGGACTTATATAGTTTTATGGTAGCCCCGAATCGGTAAAAAGCAAATTTGAGAGCTTGGTTTATCCGACGATTCAGTGCAATAATATCTTATGTTTTAAGATGCCGGCGAGCAGCTTTCGGAGCAATTTTAATGGTACTTTTTTTGTTTCGTGAGAGTAATCTACGACATTAACCCTTCCCGGAATGCCTTCTATTTGTGGAGCCCATTCGCCCGTTTTTCCGACGGATAGAGACCTGACCGTGAATTCGTAGGTGTTGCCGTTTTCCAGGTTCGGTATGCGTGTGCGCTCGGTCGCCCCGGTTTTAAAGACATTCCAGGCGCCGGAGCCGGATTTTTTCCACCTGACCTCGAAGCCCGTGATCCTTTCATCTCTCGGCGCGTCCCATACGAGGTCTATCGCGCTTTCGGCGGGATTGGCGAGAAGCGCGCCGGGCGGCGGCAATGGAGATGGATCGGCCAACTTCTTTTCGCGTAATCTTCGCTTTATCAGGTTTCGCATATCCTGGGCGGTTACAACTTCATCACCCTGCGGGTCGTCCGACTCGTATGAGCTGCGGTGATAAACAACTCCATAAGGATAGAAAAAGGCCATGGCGTTTTTTCTTGTGTTTTCAGGCGGCTCGCCCCCTTCATACGGCGCCAGCATGATCCTGAACCGATCCGATTTCCCGTTCCATGACGGCCCCGACGGTCTCAGGTGCGCGCCGACCGCTATTGTCATTAGTGCGCCGGTACCGTTACTGCCGGTATGAGAGTAATCGAGTTGCCGCCCGAAGTAAGTTCCAAAGGGATTTATAAACAGTTGCTGCATCCGATCTTTCGATAGGGTCAGCCGCATGGGAGCGAATGCGAACAACGCGCTTACCTCGGCATCCTGGGCAATAAGCAAGCCCTTCTCGCCGTTTTCCATCGCCACCCAGCCGTTTGTTATCTGGTGGTTAAAAGAGTCGATTTCGGAGTTTTTGGGGTTGATTTGGCCGTAATCCAGCCGGTAAGTGCTTATCACGCCCAGGTAGTTGTGCTTCCATATAGTGATGGGGTTTTGCTCGGGCGCGCTCAAGTCGGGGTGGATTTGAAACGGCCCGACCTCGATCCACCGAAGGTCGAGTAAGCGACGGAGCTTTTGCTGTATCGTTTGGATCAAATCGCGCGGCGGTGTGTAAGGGTAGTCGGCTTCGACATCAACTATTAAGAACGGCAGGGCGTCGTACAAGCTGAAAGTGTATGTAAATCTTGCAGTGTATATTCCCTCGGGCGTTTTTATCGGTACCTCTGCGACCAACCTCGATCGCTGCAGCCCCGAGAACGTCTCATTTTCCATCGGTACCAATTCCCATTTCGAGACTTTGTATGTTGCGGGCTTTTTCCCGGTTTTGTATGTGATAAAGGGATCGAGGAAATCGGTTTTGCCGTAATCCCGCCCGGCGAAGCGCAACAATTCGATACCGGAATTTTCGGATAAAAGCACGGAGATAACACCATTATCCAGACTTTTTACCTTGCCCGTTTCCCGCTTCGACGTGGGCAAAGGCTTGAAATCGATAGTGAATGTTTTCGACTCGGAAGTGCTCATGGATTCGACAAAGGTGACCTCTCCGGCGGCGGTACCGTCTTCGAAAGGTTGAATTTCTATTAGCGATGCGTGAACTTTTTTCCCCGAAGCATCGGTCACGATCGGGCGGGCCGGCATATCAAAGATGACCGGTATGCGAACGAGCGCTTGCGAGCGGTTTTCTTCCCCGTTACGGACTCGAGGGTAATTAAATACGGATACCACATATTGGGCGCCGGTTTTGGAGCGCGGGCCTGTTGGTCTTGCGGCCCTGGCGGCTTTTTTGAAAGCGTCGTAGGCGATATCGAGCGCTCTGGTGGAGATTTGATACGCTTTTTTCTGACGCTCTTCGTTGATAATCGGAGTGCTCATGCCGAAGTGAGTGGTGGACATAGCCAGCAGCCGGTACCAGAAGCTCGAACCGCGGTCCGACCATAACTTTTCTCGGAGATCGGCCGAGGCGTTTTCCCCAAGACGTTTACTCAATGCGTCGGTGCGGTAGGAGTACATCCGGCTTTGTTCAATGCTCGTCCATACAATATGGCTCCGGCATTTTTCCGCCCAGGAATAATAGCCGTCGAACGATCCGTCGGCGGTGTCGCGCAGAACGGTTATCTCCTTTTGTGGGGGGTGATTACGAAGGAACTCGCCTGGAGTGGTAAACGTAGCCCAGGGGTATTTATTGACGGCCTCGATAATCTCGATCAGACCGCGTGTGTTGGGCAGGCCGCCTATGCCGTAGGGCAGTTCCATTGGCAGCCATGTTTCGGAGTCCGCGTCGAAATTGTAATGCAGAACGAGGTCGCTTTCGACTTTGCCGGTAACCTGCATCTTGCGAAGCTCGCGCAACCACAGCTCGAAAGAGCCGTAATCGAGCGCATCGGCAGGGCTGTAACATGGAATGACGGCGAGCCTTTCGGGGCCGGTCGAATGTTTCAGCCAAAATGTACCGTAGCGCTCTCCGGGATCGAGCGGTTTGACGAATGCGGCAATGCTGGTAAACGGCAGGGCGGAGTAGGGC
Source organism: uncultured bacterium (assembly GCA_964503115.1). Classification (GTDB taxonomy): domain Bacteria; phylum RBG-13-61-14; class RBG-13-61-14; order CAYWKU01; family CAYWKU01; genus CAZDAF01. Next base: position 976 of record CAZDAF010000053.1, on the reverse strand, counting down.
AGTATGATCCCGTTGATGCCCGCTTTTTTGAGTATGGGTATCATTCCCGTCGTCGTCATGCTTTCCTGCGGCCTGAATATCGGCGTGCATGAGCCGAAAACCTGCTTGACACCACTGCCCCATGGATTTTCGATGGTCCACGCAACGGCTCGGTACATCTCGCACGGCGTATGCGCACTGATGATGCCGTTGTTGTAAGGCGCGGGGAGCGTTTCGTCCAGACCCGCTTCGACTCGCGCGCGTATGCCTTCGATAATGTCCAGAGCGTTTTCGGGTATGATCCGCTCGAGGGTGAAATAGCCGTCTATATCCCAGTAGCCGCGTGCGTCGAGGCCCCGGTTTTCGGCTTGTTTGAGAATTTTTAATATTCCCCTTACCACCCGGATGTCCGTTCCGAAACCCGCCTCGTCGTTCGAGTCGCCGCGCCATGAATGGTAGAAACTGGTATGGAACCCCATCATCACGTAGACTTTGTATGGGACTTCATGATTTTTCGAAAGAGTGCCGGAACAACCGGCGATAAGTAAGAAGCTCAAAATTAGTGAGACCGCAACTCGTGCGAGTTTTCGTTCCATACCGCCTCCTTGGACTCCTTGGTTCCTGTTTAGCTCCTGAATAATAGTTATCTCAGAATGGATGTTTGACCAATTTATACAATTTCGGTTTTAGAGAAAATTACTGAATGTACCCCAGCGTTTTTAATTGTTGCATTCTTTTCATATTTATACTTTTCAGCGTTCTGGTCATCTTGGGGGGGGTGCGGCGGAACGTGAGGATAACCCGGGATTATTGGCGACTTTGGCAATCCTTTGACCAGTTTAGCGTACGGGCGCCCCATGAAGTTTTCCGCCAAAGGCAATCCCAGCCATGTTAGAATGGTGGGTGTAATGTCGGTGACGCGGCAACCCATCGCTTGAATATTGGCGGGTAAAATAGCAGGTCTTATCTTGGTACCCGGCTTGATATTGGGTCCTCA
>CAZDAF010000052.1:12910-14013 GCA_964503115.1 uncultured bacterium | reverse complement strand
TGGACTCGACCCCGGCCTTAACCGCACTGAACACTTTCTCATAGAAACGCGGCACGCTCGCCATATAAGTCGGACGTACTTCTCCGAGGTTTACAAGCAATGTGTCCATGCTCTCCGCATACGCGATAGTTGCGCCTACATAAATCTGAATATAGTAACCCACCGTCCTCTCGAAAGAGTGGCTCAAGGGTAAAAAGCTTAAAGCAACATCGGAATCACCTATGAACTTCAGCTTCTCTATGTCTCGGCAGTTGGCAAGGAAATTGCCATGACTGAGCATGACGCCCTTGGGCTTGCCGGTGGTGCCGGAGGTGTAGATAAATGTCGCAAGGTCGTCCTCGGCAACTTTTTCAGTGAAACCCTTGACGTGGTCATCGTCTTTGTATTTAAGCCCTTTATTTACGAATTCCTTGAATCCCATTACCCACTCCGGGTACGGGTAAGCGGCCCAATCGTCCATGACGATGACTTTTTCAATGTCGTCGAGCTCATCGCGCTTGGCCAGAATCTTGCCCAACTGATTCCCGTTCGACAGGAAAAGCAGGCGCGCCCCGGAATCCTTAATAATGTAAGCGCACTGTTCCGGCGTGTTGGTTGCGTATATGGGAACGTCTATCGCACCGATGGACAAACAGCCAAGGTCGGTAAAAGTCCACTCCGGGCGGTTCTCGCTCAATATGGCCACCCTCTGGCCCGGCTCGATACCCATACTCAATAGACCGCGCGCCACTCCCATAACCCGGCGGTTCGCCTGTTTCCAAGATATGTCCTTATAGCCGCCCTTGCCTTTATCCATTAGAAATACGCGGTCGCCGTATTTATCCACACGGTTTTGGAACACCGCACCTAGAGATTTTTCTTCATGCGCCATTTTCTAGCCTCTCTTTCCGAAAAATATTATACTTTCGTTTAAACCTCTTCCGAAAACGAACTGACTATACAAAAATCAATCGAGATTGTCAATGCACATGGCGCGCCCGGCAGCCATAGATTGAACCGAAAATACTAAAAGCATCCCAAAATTCTTCAGTGGGAGCTTATAATGGACATCAGCATATACGGTTAGGAATGATGAATCACGTCCATATGACCGGACTGAATTC
>CAZDAF010000052.1:3348-12900 GCA_964503115.1 uncultured bacterium | reverse complement strand
CGCCGAAAAATTGCGCGTTCGCAAGCCTGCCGAAGTATATAGCCGGTTATTTGGAACCGCTTCTGCCTCCCAAAATGCCTCTGACTGCCATGCGATATTGGAAGTTCACAAAGAAAATATTGTCATCAAAGTCCGGCTCGTAATCGCTTTCGGTTTTCTTGATTATGTAATTTGTCTGTATACGTATAGCTGAAATCGGCATAAAGTTTATTCCAAACGTCCAGTTGTTCTGTTGGGTTTCATCGCCGTTTTCGTTATTTTCATTGATGTACGCATCGTACCTTACTCCCAATTCGAGGTGCTCTTTCCAGACGGTAACGAAGCCCTTTACTTCCCAGCCGGAGTATTCCATATTGTCCAGGCCGGTATCGAAAAAGTCTTCATCCACTTTTCCCCCGCCGTACATTCCGGTGATCCGCACCAACGGAAATTTGACGCGCAGGTCCGCCGACCATGAATACCGGTTAAGATCGTAAACGCTCTTCTCGTCGTTGAACAGCATGTTGTCGTGGCGGTTGTATGAGTAATGTCCCCCTAAGGTGAGCCACTTCTTCGGAGATACATCAAGTCGAGCGCCGTAAAAGTAGTCCCCGAAATCGTTGCTGTAGATGAACCCTTTTTTTTCTTTGCCCCCGATGAAGATGCCGGCGCCGAGTCCGTTCGACACCATCAGGAAATACCGCACAAGCCGCCGGTCGGATCGAGGCCCGATGGATCCTTTTATCCCGATGCCCACATCCCGGTTGTAGCAATGGATTCCCTTGAATGCGCCGTAGCCCTGGTATGGCGTGCGAGATAACGCCCAATCGGCAATGTCCATCGATAAAGAAGATCGGGTGATAAAATCAAGTTCGGCATCGGAAGCGAGAACCTCGTAAGTGGAAGGAATCTTCATTTGCCCAACGTATAAATTAAAATAATGGCGCGGTTTCCATACCCCGTAAAAGTCGAGTATGGAGACGTTTTCCTCGAGCCGGACCTGGGCCATGGCTCCAAGATTGTGATCGGTGTCTTCGTAATACAGGACAACTCTGGCTTGCCTGATGCTGAATCCGCTGGTTACATCCGCCGCCGGGTCTTGCGAGCCCATTTGCCTGATGCCGTTTTCGTTCTCCTCGTATATCGTCCACCAGAAGCTGAGATTGGTTCCCGCATCCAACACGTGACGGGCGTGAGCAGGTTGCGGCAAAGACGACAGGATTATCAGAGCCGCCAACAAGGCGCCGGCGGCAAAACTCTTGTTCATAATTATTGTCCTCCTTGTTTGTCGGTGCGCCTTCCCCTCCCGGTTCGGAACAGGCCGGTTGTTTTACCGCCGATTTTTTCCGTACGGGTACGGGCGTTCGGCCGCCCGTATTATCCATACGTCAAGTGGAGAAAAAAGCGAAACTTTCTTGTTTTTTTATTCTTCCTCGACGTTGTTGCCGTAGACGATAAGTTCCTCCGTATCTATATAAGCCCAGCCGTTCATGTAGTCGAATTCCTCATGCCCTGCCGGCATAGGGTCGATCCTTACGATAATGGCGCCACGAACCATAGGTCCTGCGTTGTGATCTTTTTCGCTGTCGTAATCGTACCCGTCGGCGCATGTAGTGGGCGAATACTCCACTCCTCTGTCCGGTGATCCGGGAATCGATTGTGGAACAATCAACCTTAACGGTCCTTCGCCCTCGATGGTCAAGTTTATCGGATCGAGATAACACGGTTCTATAGCCATACCGTCTCTCTCGTAAGCGATCATGAGGCGATGCTCGCCCGGGATGGGCTGTTCGTTCAATACTCCCGCAGGAATATCTTGAGGGTAATAAACGAAACCGCACTCGATACCCAGCGTTTCGGTATCAAGACCGGCATAGTACAGCGGCTGCGAATGGATTTCATAAATCCGTCAGGGGCGATAACGGTGATTCCTTCCGCGCCGGTAAGATCTATGCCGAGTTGACCGAACAGTTCGCTGAAAGTTACGCCCTCGTATTCGGAGTAAAAGTCGAATTGTTGCCTCTTTGCGTTGGCAAGCATGAACTGCTCATGGGAAGTCATCGCCCGCAGTTCGGTCAGTGAAACTAAGCGCATCGGGGCAAGCGGCTGGCCCGGCATGCTGTTCGGGTTGCCCGGGTAGCGCAAGTCTTGTATCTCTTCGTCGTTCGAGTGTCCGTCGCCGTCGGAGTCCGTTTCCTTTATTGCATTGACTGCCGCAATATCCCTGCCCGCATCCATATAGTCGGAGCCGAACGGGTTAAGGGTTTCCCGGTAGGTATGCCCCGTTTGGTGAAGCATCAACTGATGGCAATAATCGCAAGCGTTATTTACCGGCTCCCCTTCTATTTCCCCACCCCCATGGCAAGTATGACAGTCATCGAGTCGAGTGCCGATTATTTCAGGGTATACCTTGCATAGATTGTTGATGTCCACATCGTTTTCGTGCCCCTTGTAGGCACGGGAACTGGTTACGTGATTGTCGGAATTACACGCGAAATACATCACAAAAATGGACAGTAAACACAACAATACCAATTCCTTCCTGCGCATTCTCATTCTCCTTTCCTGACAGGTGATAAAATCTTCGTCTCTGCGCGCGCAAGGAAGGCATCAAGATAAACCAAACCACTGTTTGTGACGCATGATAAGTACGACAGTGCGGACGGAGTTATGTTGGTTAAGGTACATCTTCATCTCCTTTCCAAACACGGGAGGTCATGGCGTTTCCACCATGGCCCTTTCGGTTGACCGCCTTAGCCCGACGCCGGGCCGTAGGCGATTCAACTCGGAGACATCGGCCGTATTTTAACGGTGATCTTGTAATTGGTCAATAGGGGTGTAAAAGGATTCTGCCGAATCGGTGGAAAGAGATTTTTAACGACGGGTGCTCATCGCATCCATCGACCGGGCAAATAAGAACCGAATGAACCTCTTGCAAAAAAGAGGAAACTGATATTGCCCTGTCCCGGACAAGAAGCTTAAACCCCTTGTCTGCGCTGGGTTTGCGGACATGCAAAAGACGCGCGTACCATTGTAATCCGATTTTTTTCAAGAGGCTCGAATATATACCGCTTTTTGATTTCATTCCTCAATTATGTCTGGGACACGGAAAGACGAGTACAATTGCCCAAAGCCACTTGCAAAAGATCAGCTAGCGGTCATATCACCTTTTTATGAGCCTACCCCACGATTTTTATGAATTTAGGGTCGTCGCAGTAGGCTTTCCAGTCCTCGTCTTTTTTGGCGTATGCCTTCAATCCGGGATGTGCCGTAACGACCTTGCGAAGAGACGCATAGGCTTCCTTCTTCTCACCTATCAAAGCGAGCGCGCAGGCCTTGTTGTATTCGAGGCCGACATTCCATGTTATTTTCAGACCTTCCCGGGCTTTGTTTAGAGCTTCTTTTAAGTGTTTCTTTTTTTTGGTAAGCTGATACAACCGGAGCAACAAGCCGGTCCAGTTGTTGAACGCCTCATGATAATCCTGTTTTATCTCGATGGCTTTTTTGAATTGTTCACCGGCTTCAATAAAGAGTTTCTCGGCTTTTTTGGGGTTTTTCTTTTTGAACAGCATCGCCTTATCATTAAGCGCAACACCCCAGTTATTGAACGCCCTGTGATAATCTTTCTTTATCTCGATTGCTTTGCGGCACTTTTTCACGGCTTCGTCGAAAAGTCGCGCAGCCTCTTTCGGGTTCTTATCGCTTAACAGCCTCGCTTTTGCATCCAGCGCCACGCCCCAGTTGCTGAATGCCCCGTGATCATCTTCTTTTATCCCGATGACCTTCCGGTACTTCTCGATGGCCTCATCGAAAAGTTTTATGGATTGTTCGGGACTTTTATCGCGAAGCATGAGAGCTTTTTCGTCAAGTGCGTTACCCCAGTTGTAGAATGCTTCGAGATAATCCTTCTTTATTTCGGTAGCTTTCTTATACTTACCAAAAGCTTCATCGAAAAGGCGCTCGGCAGTTTCCCGATCCGTTCGACTCAGCATGCGCATCTTATCCATGATCGCGCTGCCCCAGTTGTTGAATACCTCTTCATCATCTTTTTTAAGTGCACCGGCCTTTTCGAAATTTTCGCAGGCTTCATGGAGGAGTTTTTTGGATACTCGAGGTTTTTTGTTGCGCGCCAACCGCGATTTTTTAAGCAGCGCAGTACCCAGATTATAGAAAGCGGAAGGTGACGAACTGTCTATCTCGACGGAATTCCTGAAATTTCGAATAGAGAGGTCCCAATCTTTCATCCTGCCGGCCATAACCCCTGCTACCTGGTACGCCCACGGGTATTGATCGATAAGTTTAATTACTCTCACATCCTCCAGGTTCGTCATTACGATGAAGAGCCCTGCCGTTTTGTTCATGGGATGCGATTTCGCCCATTGGATATAAGCGTCTATATAATCCTCTTCCAATTTTATCAAATCAACCACTTTCTCTATAATGTCATAACCTCCACCGAGAAAATATATCAGGTCGATAAATCTGCTTTCATCCTCTTTAGGATCGGGGATCATAATCTCGTTCAGGTATTTCGCCATAACTCCCTTAAGATTGAACTGTTTCGGCTCCTCGAACGTTATTTGTTGCCTGGGTTCATCCACCAGGTAGTGGGCAGTTTCGGAAAGGAAAATTCTCGAGCTTTTGCCCATACGTGCCTTGCCCTCGATTCGTTTGGCAAGGTTGATCGCATACCCCTCGCTCGAGAACCTCAGCGTTTGTGTGTGTTTTTCTTTCAGGTGTTTGTCGTACGGATGAGGCGAAAAAATTACCGGCCCCTGGTGTATTCCGATGGCGATTTCCCTCGGATCCAGTTGATCTTTCACCCTTTCCCGATTAAGAAGTCCGTGGAACCACGCAAGCTTCAGATAAAAAGCGAAGATTATTGCCAGCCGAAGGTCTTCTCGTTTATCGTCGGAGTGGAGTATCAGAACTACTTCGTCGCCTCGAGTGACAAACTCCATTTGATCGGGTTCATTGTAGCCTTCGAAAATAATTTCCTTTAGCTCGATCGCTTGCCGGTGGAAATCGGATATATATCTGTCGTAATCCTCGACGGAGCAGTTATTGGATATTTCCGACGCGCCTATAATGTCTGCAAATAGAATTATTGCGTTTTTTCGAGTTTTATTGTGTTTTTTTTCGCGTCCGGCCATGATTCCCCCCCCATTGCGCCTCAATTACTGAATTGCCTTTATTAACCGGCTTTATTATATGAACGCATATACCGCTTACCATTTTATCAATTTTCTCAATTTTCTTGCCTGAGCGCGGCTGAGCGGCACGACATCGCGGTTTTCGAGCACCAGTTCCCACGCACCTTCCTTCGCGCGCAGTATTTCCTTGATGCGATCGAGGTTCACCAAGTGCGTCCGCGACGCCCGGAAAAAATTGGCATCCGCCAGGTCTCTTTCAGCCTCGTCGAGGCTGCGGTAAGGCAACATCCCGGCGCATACGTCTCCAACAGCCCTGACAACGCCCTCCTCGACCACCAGGTAAAGCAACTCGGAAGGCCCGACGAGCTGCATTTTGGCGCCTCGTTTGAGCGAAAGCTTTTGCGGAATGCCCTTACTGCGGCCCAGTTTGCCAAGGATGTCCTCAATGCGACCGACGATTCCGGTGTCCCGTGCGGGCACGGAGCGCTGCACCCGCTCGAGTGTGGCGGCAAGCCTGTCCGGCTCGAGCGGCTTAAGCAGGTAATCGACGGCTTCCGTATCGAACGCCTCGACGGCGTATTGGTCATATGCTGTAACGAAAACTATACGAGGTGGTTCTTCCATATCTCCAAGTGCTTTGGCAACGTCCATTCCCGACAGGCCGGGCATATGAATATCGAGGAAAACGACATCGGGGTGGTGGTCGACGACCGCCTGCCATGCATCGGGCCCGTTGGCCGCTTCGGCAACTACCTCGATGTTATCATAGTCGTCGAGTAGGTGTTTTAATTCTCCCCGTGCAGGTTCTTCATCATCGGCTATTACAGCGCGAATCACGTCATTTTCTCCATCGGTATCCAAAGTACGGCGCGGGCGCCTTCGCCGGGAGCGCCACTGATTTCGACCCGTGAAGCATTTCCTCCGTAAGCCGCCTCGAGCCGCGCCCTGAGATTGGCCAATCCGATGCCCTGCCCGGGAGTACTCTCGATACCGACGCCATCATCGGCCACTTCTATTCTCAGAAAATTACCGCTGCGGTTCGCTCGTATAGTAACACTCCCACCTTCCATCTTCGGGTCTATGCCGTGTATTATGGCGTTTTCCACCAGAGGTTGCAAGACCATACGCGGGACGCGTACATCGAGCGTATCTTCATCAATCACCTCGATTACCTTCAATCTATCCCCATGCCGGATGGCCTCGATGTCCAGATAATCGCGCACAAAGCGCAGTTCATCCTTCAATGGCACAAAATCCTCTCCATCCCTCATCGAGCGGCGCAGGAGCCCGGCGAGTTTAAGAGTCATATTTCGAGCGCCTTCCACATCCGTTCGCATGAGGCTGACGATGGCGCCGAGGGTGTTAAAAAGGAAATGCGGCCTGAAACGCTCCATCAGGCTTTCCATGCGCACCTTCTCCATCTGTGAGGTGCGTCTTGCGAGTTCCGCTTCCATCCTCAACCCGCGCCATATCCATAAGGGAGTTATCACACTGATTACAGAGCTGATCAACACACCGAGTAAAGGCAGAACGCCTGTTACCGGAACTGCCCGCGGCGCAACGCCAAATGCGCCCATCATCACCCACATACTTTCCAGAGACAACAAGGCTGCAATGCCGACGGCCGATTCACGCGCCGCCTCGCGACCGCCGACCTTTACTCCGGCGCTCCAACCCGCCACTTCGGGGTACCAAATGACCAGTTCGCCCGCCAAAAGCCCTGCGAGCGGCAGGAAAGCAAGCGGCGCCCACGATCCGCCCCACGATTCGATAAGCCCGAGAAAAAACCCCACCGCAGCTCCCGCCACCGGTCCGTGGGCCCAACCTATCAGGAAAACCCCTTCCAACGACAGGTCCGCCGCCGGGTATTGTAACGATGTTCGAGCCCATACGCCCGCGCCAAGCACCGTCGCCTCGAGCCCCACTCTCGCCAGACGCCATAATGACCCCGATCTATCACCCGTAACCAGTTCCCGCAATGGCTTGAGCGCCACCACCAGACTCGCCAAAGCGGCCATATAGCCCACCCTCAGAAGAAGGATCAACAGTATGTTTTGTTCCATTTCGGCCATGCCGAAGGCGTCCTTTCAATTTGGACGTTATAACAGCGAATCGTCTATATTAACATTATCCGGATCTTCAATTAAGTTAAGTCCGCGCGTGCGATGCGGCAAGCGAGTGGGAAAAAAGTTGAGGTGACCCGGTAAAAAAAGGGCCGAGCTTGCGCTCGGCCCATCTACCAGGAGGAATGCGAGATGCCTTCTTCCCAGATTGTTCCCCTATTATAAGGAAGCGGCGCCTCCCAATTTGCTCCTCCACCGAAAAAGCCTTACATGCTATAAAATACCAATACGGATAACAACTCAAGACTTATAACAGCGAACGGTCGCAATAACGATATAAGCGGTTGGAAAACCTGCCCGAACGGTCACAATACTTCCGGCACTTTGCGATGAAGTCTGGCGAAAATCCACCATCCGGCGACTAAAAACACCACCCCAACCGCCGCCGTACCGGCCAATTCGACTCCCGTAGGGAGATTTTGACCCGTGCAGGCGGCACGGTATAGCTCGACAAGGTGGTAAAAGGGGTTTAAAGCAAACCAGCGAGATATCTCATCGGGCAAAAACTTCGGCGTGTAAACTATCGGAGTAAGCCAAAAACCTATAAATAGCGCCAAACTGGTAAATGGAGGAACATCCCGCCAGAAAGGCGTACAAGCGGCCACGGCAAGGGACGGTCCCATTGTAAGCAGAAATTGAAGCAACATCGCCGGCAGCAAAAGCAGCAATGCAGGCGAGTATTTAACGCCCAAAACAGGCAGGAAAAGACAAAGCAGCAAAAGGCTTATCAACAGGTTCAACATGGATACCGCTATGGATTGCGCCACGAGCGATTCGAGCGGGAAAGGCAATTTTTGCACAAGTGAAGAATATTCAACCAGGACGGTACTGGATTTCTGCAATGCTTCCTGAAAGGCATTCCAGGGCAATAATGCCGCCACAAGATATATAAGGTACCCTTGCCCGCCCGCGAAAGGCGCCACGCGCAGTATCGAACTGAACACAACTGTAAAAACTATAATTAAAACAAGCGGTTGGATAACATTCCATGCCACACCGCCGATGGAGCCGACATACCGGGTTCTAAGCTCTCGCGCAGTAAGCGTCCAGACGAAGTCACGCCACTGCCACAACCGCTTTATTGTTTCGGCGGGTGTAAGCGGTTGGGCTGTTCCCGAGAATTTCAGTCCTTGGCGCATCGGAAGCCGATGTTGGTTTTTCGCGACTCGGGTGCAAATGCACTCCTGTAAGTGGATGTTGCGTATTTGACACTGGTTTTAAAACTGCCGCCCCTGATGACGCGGCGCTTGCCGGTCTCGGGGCCGGGAGGATTTTTCATCGGCATATGTTTATAGTAATCGGGTGCGAACCAGTTGCCTGTCCATTCGGCAACGTTTCCTACAAGGTTGTAAGCTCCATAGGCGCTCTTTCCTTCAGGCAGCGCATCAACGGGCGCCACATCCACGTACCCGTCGGTGTCACCGGCTATATTAGCGCGGGCCGGATCGAAAGAATTGCCCCACGGATAAATCCAAAGCCTGCCTTCTTTACCTCGGGCCGCTTTTTCCCACTCGAACTCCGTAGGGAGGCGCTTTTTACTCCATCGACAGTAGGCTTCCGCGTCGGACCATGACACGCCGACGACAGGCAGACCGGCCCCGTTGCGGTCCGGATCGTCCCAAAACTCCGGAGGACGCCTGCCGGTGACATCGAGGAACCTCTTGTAATCGCCGTTACTCACCTCGTACCTATCAATGTAGTAGGCGTCAAGGTGTATTTTGTGAGCGGGACCTTCCTCTGAAGAGGCGTCGTCACGACCAATAAAAACCCAACCGGCGGGTATAAACACCATGTCAGGCGATCTTTCGGCAGGGTGTGGCACCAGTATGAAATTCAGCGGTATTTGAAGCTCTCCTTCTTTAATTTCGATCTTATGCTTCTTCGTCTGAAACCCTTCATGATTTATTTCTATTACATATGGACCGGGTGGCAGGTCAACGGTCAACGGGCTGGGACCGATGCGCGTCCCATCAACCGTTATGACCGCGCCGGCGGGCGCCGTTTCGATCTTGACCTTAGCCAAACCTTCTTTCCTGATATGACCATTGGAATCAATCGGAGTTACCGTTTCATGATCATGCGGTTTTCCCGTCGGTTCACCGCAGCCGCGAAAGAACAGTAAGCTGCCTCCAACTATAATAAATACGGTAATAGCCACCAATCCGAGGTAAAACGGAAACCCGGCGGGTATCTCAGGAATTCTGCTCAAATTTATTGGAAGCTTAAAGTTCTCAAGATTGAATCGGCGTTTACGCTCTTTTACCAAAAACGGCTTACCCTCATATACGGTTTTGACG
>CAZDAF010000052.1:0-3338 GCA_964503115.1 uncultured bacterium | reverse complement strand
AACAGCGGCGATATTGTCCGCCCCTCCGTTTCGGTTGGCACGGGCCACCAATTCCCTGCATGCCATCTCGGGGCCGGTTTCGAGCATAACTCGCCCCATCTCCTCCTCGGAAAGAGTATCGTATAACCCGTCGGTACACAGTAAAAAAACATCCCCCGGTTCGATAATCTCCGACCTGGTATCCACCTCGACATGGGGTGTTTGTCCGAGCGAGCGGGTCAGGACTTTTCTGCGTGGATGAGTGTGAGCGTGCACTTTGGTGATGAGGCCTTTTCGTAGCTGCTCACCGGCCCAGTTGTGGTCTTCAGTGAGCTGAAGAATATTGCCCTTGCGCACAACATAAGCGCGGGTGTCGCCTGCATGGGCGATAAACGCCCGGTCGTCGATAATTACTATAGCGGTGAGCGTTGCGCCCATCTTATGGTACTCGGGGTTTTGCTGGGCCGCTTCGCGAATGGCCATATGAGCGCGCTCGACCGCGTAGCGGAGAGATTCTTCAGGATCATCGCCACCTTCGCCGGAATAGTACACATCCACAACGGTGTCCATGGCGATGCGGGAGGCAACTTCTCCCGCGCCTTGATTGCCCATACCGTCAACAACTACAAACAGTCTGCCGCGTGCCTCGGCTTCAGTGGCCTCTTCCGGCTCGACTATTACGTATGCATCTTCGTTGATCTCGCGGACTCGACCCGCGTCTCGCATTCCAAAAGACTCGACTATTATCATAGCTGACGCTCAAACTTCCTGTTTTGTTAGACTTTTTATCCATTTGATTATGGCGGGGGGATGCCCTTTTGTCAATTTACGCCCTCGTTTTCCTTCTATCAATCGCCACTTATATCAATTCTCGGTACTCGCAGCGACGGGGAACCAACTTGACCCACGAATCGAATATCGTCCGCTACGGCGTCCACCTCCGCCAGCAACTTGATGATATTGCCTGCGATGGTTACTCCCTGTACGGGATGTGCCTTTTTGCCATTTTTTATCCACCAGCCGAGCGCGCCGACACTGAAGTCCCCCGTGACTGGATTTGCCGTGTGCACTCCCATGAGTTCCGTCACGAACAACCCGGTACCCATATCGGCCGACATTTCCCGGAAATTGCCGTTATTGGGTCTTATAAATAGATTTGTTATCTCAGGCCGTGGCGGCGATGTATAACCGCCTCTGCCGGCGTTGCCGGTGCTTTTCGTTCCTGCCTTGCGCGCCCATGCAAGGTCATAGAGGAAATTTTTCAGAACACCCTTCTCGACCAGCGCAGTGGCCCGACGCGAAACACCTTCCCCGTCGAACGGGAAGGTGGCCATACCATTATCGAGCCGCCCGTCATCTATTACACTGATGATTTCACTGAATATCTTTTTCCCTGTTTTCCCGGCCAGCATGCTTTTCCCTTTGGCAACCGCTTCCCCTGAAAAAGACTCGCCAAGCACTTCGAGAACCTGGCAGGCGGCGTTGTTCCTCAGTACCATCGGCGCTTTTTGCGTAGGCACGACCTGCGCCCCTAAAAGCTCGACGGCGTCCGTAGCAGCGCGCCGGCCCACCGCTTCGTAGTTCAAGCCGTCCCATGTGGCCGAATGGTCTACATCCCAGCCGCTTTGACTTTCTTCGTTTTCCCGGGCCACGGCCATAACGGACGCGGAACAAAGAGTAGCAGCGCCCTCGCGGTCAAGCCCGAGATGGTTGACCACCCGCACCCTGCGCATCACTTCACCGTATGCCGCCTGTCGCACAGTGCTTATTCGCTTATCCACCGATCTGGCGGTAGCCTCGACGGCGATGGCGCGGGCTATCTTTTCCGATTGGTCAACTTCGGAAAATCTCTTGTCACACAACTCCAATTCAGGTGATTTGTCATCGGCATTTCCGAAAGCTCTTTCCGGATCGGGGTCTGCCGCAAGGGCGCCTTCGACGGCGGCTTTCGCCGCCCGAGCGAGAGCTTCTTTTCCAAGGTCGGCGCTGTAACTGAAACCCAAACGCTCATCGAGACGCACTCGAGCTGCAAGCCCTCGGCCCCGGCTGGTTTCCATCGCTTCGAGTTCGGCATCCTTTGCTTCCGCCGTAAATCTCTCGGTCTCGAGGTAGTAAACCTCCCACTCGCGGGCGCCGGCGTTGCGGCAGGCGTCGGTCGCCATGCCGATGATGTCGTCGATTTTCACTTTCTTCCGCCCTTTGTTTTCGGTTGCCGAAACTTGTCTTTTTTGCGGTCGAATATCACCGCGGTTTCATCACAGTCCGGGAACTTAACACAGTGAATGCAATCGACCCACACTTTGCTGGGCAACTTCTGTTTGTCCACCTGCTTGAACCCTAACCGCTCGAAGAACCCCGTCCGGTAAGTCAGCGCGAAAATACGCTGCACTCCCAGGGATTTTGCATCGTCGAGAGCCAGTTTGACCATCTTCTCGCCGAGACCCCGGCTCCTCAGGTCGGGATCGACAAAAAGGTTGCGTATTTCACCCAAGTTGTCCCAGCAGATGTGAAAGCTTGATACGGCGCTGATGGGCGCACCTTTGCGGCTGCGCCAAATCCAATAGTCGCGCAAAAACCGGTACAGATCGTTAATCGGCCGGGGAAGTATTTCGCCCGTTTTTGCCGCTTTTTGCAAGTAAGAATGCAGCTCTTTCACATCGGCCATGCCGGCTTTTTTAATCATTCCTTATTCCTCATACCGGTGATCATTTCTTTTGCCAGAGTCCGAGTTGCATCGGTGACCTCGACCCCGCCGAGCATGCGCGCAACCTCCTCGATCCGTTCTCTTTTTTCCAGATGTTTCACTCGAGTAACCGTTCTGCCCTTGCGTTCGTACTTTGAAACAAAGTAGTGATTTTGCGCGAAAGCGGCTATTTGCGCAAGGTGCGTGACACAAAGCACCTGCGCCCGGCGTGCCAGCGAGGACAGTTTGCGCCCTACGATTTCCGCAGCGCCGCCGCCTATTCCCGAGTCCACCTCGTCGAAAATGAGCGTGGGCACATCGCCCGTACCGACTAATATCGTTTTTAGAGCGAGCATTATTCGGCTTAGTTCCCCACCGGAGGCTATTTTAATCAGCGGTTTAAGTTCTTCGCCGGGGTTGGGCGCTATATAGAATTCGGCGGTTTCAGCGCCTTCGGGGCCGAGGCCGTCGACCTCGGTCGCTGGATGGAATCGCACCTCGAAATCCGCCTGAGCCATGCCCAAATCCCCAAGTTCGGTTTGGGTGGTCTCGCACAACTTCTTCGCAGCAATGCGCCTTTTTTCCGTCAGCTTGCCTGCCAGGCGACGCGCGGTTTTCAATTCTTCATCGAGCTTGCGCTTGAGTGCGCCGGCGAGTTCGCGCCGTTCCTTGTTCA
>CAZDAF010000051.1:0-14038 GCA_964503115.1 uncultured bacterium | reverse complement strand
AAATCCCTGCCTGCCGCAGGCAAGCCTTGTCTCAGGTGAAGCATGCTCGGTTGCCCTGTTTTTGCAAAAAGCTCATCAATTATCGTTTTTCGTTGGCCTTTGTGTCTCTGTACCATTGGATGAGTGTGGGCAGGCCTTCGGTAATGGTAGGATATCTTATCGGGCCCGTGAGCCGCGCTTTCATCCTTACATTCGAGAATACGAGGTCGGAACCCGCCAGATCGAGCATGCCGCCGATACCGAACGGAAACCCCATCAGGTCGCTTAGCGCGTCCATCGGAATTGCCAGCGTTTTGAGGAAAATTTTCGGTACCGAGCGGATTTTGAGCACTATTCCAAGCTGCTGGGCTATTCGAGTTAAAAACTCCCGAACGGTCACCCGGCTGTCGTCGACTGCATGAATCACCTTCGCTCCGGCCTTCGGGTCGTCGCCGACGGAAACCAATAACCGCGCGAGGTCCTCGACATGCAGCAGCGGAATTATCTTTTCGCCGGAGCCGACGAACGGAAAACCTATCTTTCCATATCGATCAAGGAAATCGATCAACCCTTTGAGGTGGCGGCTATGCGGCCCGTAAGCGAGCGCCGGCCGCACGATCACGTAATCTAGTTCGTCCTCGATGTGGGCGGCTCTGAGCAATTGTTCGGCCTTGTACTTGTAAGTGGTGTAAGGGTCGTGCAGTTTTTTTGCCGGCGGAGTTTCTTCGGTGGCCGGACTTTCGGAAGGAATGCCGGCAACGGATAAGCTCGATACAAACACTATCCTCTTGCGAGTGCGAGCCAAAGCGCGGCCTATGATACGTCTTACGAGTTCGAGGTTGTGCCGTACGGCTTTTTTACTTATGTTGACGATCTCGCCAACGTGGTATATCACTTTGACGCCTGTGCATGCTTCTTCGACTCGGATGAGGTCTTTGAGATCTCCGCGAAAGATTTCGACGCCGTGTTTTTCCCACTTGGCAGCCTTTTCAGTCGAGCGCACAAACACGCGGGTGGGAATTTCCGCCTGAATGAGTTGCTCGACCAAAGCGGAACCGACGAAACCGGTGGCGCCGGTAACCAAAACGGGCTCGTTTTTCGATGATGTTGCCATATCAAGCACTTATTTAGCGTAAGTCATGCGATAAAACAATCCTCGCTCCTGGTGAGTTTATCGAGGCAAATTTCAATGGATAGCTCGTAAATATTTGATAAATAAAGTAAAAAAGCCGAATGAAGTCACCATCCGGCGCGCGTGGAAATCCCAAGGTAAATTTTATCACGAACTGCCGCTCGCCGTAGCGGATTCGGAGGATCCGGACGATTTGTCGGATGTCTCGGTTTTTGACGATTTAGTGGAACTGGAGGCACTCGCTTTTTTCGACTTATCGGCCTCCTTTTTCGCGGCCTCTTTTCCGCCATTACCCTTTTGGGCATAATCCGTAGCGTACCATCCGGTACCCTTTAAGTGAAAATTATTTAAAGAAATCAATCGTTTAACTTTGCGATGGCAATTCGGACAGCGCTTCAGAGGGTCTTCGGTGATCTTCTGCATTACCTCCACCACGCCACATTTTGGACATTCATATTCGTAAATCGGCATCTTTAAGTCTCCACATTTCAGATGTAAAAGCGATAAAAAAACCAGCTATAGTTAATATAATACCTCTCTCAATCATCGTCAAGGGCAACCCTAGCAGTCTCTGTCGGCGAGTGCCAACTGCATTTTGTGGAACAGGAGTGTCACACGTCAGGCGGGCTACAGCTAACGTACATCATGGTAGGCCCGGGACTTTTAATCGCTGGGGTGATCCTCCTGTCAGGCTTTATTTTCGTCCCGTCCAGGTTTCCATGGACTTTTGAACACCGAGCATTTCGCCTATGGCAGCGAACTGATTCGGGTGCGTGATAGCTTTCAGTAACGGTGTATACTTAACCATGAGGGGTTCCACCACCATAACCTTATTCTTTCTCATGCCTTCGTATATCTTGTCGGCCATCTCCTGCGGACTGATCATTGGAGTAAACGCAGGCGGCTTGACTCCTTCGAACATTCCGGTGGCGACGAAACTGGGACAGACGGTGGTAGTGCGAACTTCCTTCAGGTTCATCTTCCTCAGTTCCATACGAAGCGCTTCGGTGAACCCGACGACGGCGAACTTGCTGGCACTGTAACTGCTGACTCCCGCGACGCCGATCAGCCCCGCCGCGCTGGCTATATTCACGATGTGGCCGCTACGCTTTTTGATCATGTCGGGCAGAAAAGCATAGGTGCAAGCCATCACAGCATTTATGTTGACGCCTATAACCCATTTATGTTTCTCGATAGGCACGTCCAGGAAATTACCGCCCGCCACCACGCCGGCGTTGTTAACCAGAATATCCACCGGGCCGACTTCGCCCCGGACCGCCTCCGCCGTTTCATTGACTTTATCCACATCGGTTATATCGAAAATATAGCCCTTGGCGTCCGCGCCTATTTTTTTGAGATCATCTATTGTTTTGTCGAGTTCGGCCTTGTTGAGGTCCCACAACACCACTCTAGCGCCGTCCCGAGCGCACCTGAATGCCACGAGCCTCCCCATACCCATCGCTCCACCGGTAATCAATGCTACTTTACCCGCTACGTTTTCCATTTGCCTACCTCCTCATCATTCGAAAAATTCAACCCGGTCACCTAATCTTCACGAGCACAATTCGAATGCTTTTTCATTATGAAGTATTTTCCTTAAAGATTCCCACGGCCCGTCCAGGTCTCCATTGCCGTGTGCACGTTCATCGACTCCGTCAAAGCGGCGTATGTGTCCGGCGGAAGAATGGCCTTCATCAGCGGTATGGTTTTCACCGCAAAAGGCTCCTTGACGTAAACTTTGTTTCTCTTCATCCCCTCGTAAATCTTCCGGGCCATCTGCTTCGAAGTGAGAATCGGGTTCATCATCGGGGCTTTCATTCCCTCGAACATCCCGGTACTCACGATGCTGGGACAAACCGTAGTGGTACGTATCAGCTTCAGCCCCATCTTCCGCAACTCCATGCGAATCGCTTCGGTGAACCCGACGACAGCGAACTTGCTGGCGCAGTAGGCGGTGAGACCCGCCGTCGCCATAAGCCCCCCGGCGCTGGCCATATTGATAATATGCCCCTGCCCTTTTTCGATCATATCCGGCAAAAAAACGTGGGTGCATATCATCACCCCATTGACGTTGACGTCGATAGTCTTTAGATGTTTCTCCAAGGGCACATCGAGCAAATTGCCGCCCGCAACCACGCCCGCGTTGTTGACGAGTATGTCAAGAAGACCTAAATCCCGACGAATGTCGTCCGCCGCTTCCTTGACTTTGTCCACATCCGTCACGTCAACAACATAGCTTCTTACTCGCGCGCCGTCGTTTTTCAGGTCGCCCGTCGTTTTTTCCAGTTCCTCCCCGTTTATATCCCACAGCACGATTCGCGCCGCATCTCGCGTGAAGAGACGCGCCAGCTCTTTACCCATACCCATGGCACCGCCGGTAATCAGCACCACCTTACTCGTTGCATCAGTCATGTTCCCTCCTCCTTCCGAATATTTATTAAACACGTTCTCTGAACAAAGGGCTTAAGTCCCTTGTCGTATACCATCGGTTTTTCGTCGCCATATTCCGAACTCGACTTCATAGTCACGCCGTTTGAATTCAAGCCGTTTTAAGTCGTCATACGACAATTCACTCGCCTTGTATCCCGGCACCATGGTCTCGAGCCGATAGTTTAGCATAAAGTCGCCACTATCGAGTACCGCCCGGTCAAAAGCCACATGCCCCAACTCGACCCGCCCGTAGCGTCTGACCATAGTCACCACAAAACGCGGTCTTCTGCCCATCACGTAATCGAGGTCGGTGTTCCACGCAGGCCCGCCGGGCATGCGCGCCAGATGCCGGTCCACTAGCCCCAGCGTGTCCACCACACGTATGCCGGAATGGTATGTAATGTAACCTATGTCCGAGAGTGCTACCAGTGCGCCTCGAGCACCCAACTCTTCGAGCTTACGTGCCACCGGCATGTAAAATTCATCCTGGTTGCGACTCCACCGTTTTTCAAAGCTCGATCCGGCTTCATATATTACCAGATCAACGACCTGTGTCGCCAGCAATATCGCCATCAATGCCATCCCGACTTTGGGCCGGGAAATCTTTTCGCATCCAGCCGCCGCCAGAATAAAGGCCGAGGGAAGCAACGGCACCAGGAACCTCGCGTTGGGCATCCAGTCGCCTCCGACTATAATTACCATAGTCGTTCCCGCAACAACCCACACCATGAGCGCTCCTCCGGCGGTGGCGCCCTTTAACGCTCCCCACGCCGTCACCGCGATCAACAGCGCCGCCACAGGGCCCCAGCCGCGCCACAACTCCAGGGAAATGTAAATCAATCCGACCAACGGCCCTGCATCGCCTCGAGCATAAAAGGTGTTGGGAAACAGGCCACTTCCAAAATAAATTATGCGCCATGCATTATATGCCGCAAAAGGCAGCGCGAAAATCAGTACCGCCGCGATATCCACCGCCGGCGTTCGCTTTTCGCGAATAAGTACTATAGCTCGATGCACCACCAGCGCGCAAAAGAGTATCGCGCCTTCCGGCCGGGTGAGCGCCGCCCCGAGAGCCGCAACGCCCCACAGCCACATGCCCCGCCTGGCAAGGTAGAGCCGCAATGCCACTAAAACCCAAAACAGGTAAAGCGGCGTTTCGAGACCCTCGACACTCCAGGCAGCAACGCGCAAATCAACGGCAGTCAACACCGCCGCCGCTAACGCCCACCTCGAACCTTCTCCGATTACGCGACGGGCGATGCTCAAAACTAAGAGAACATTGCAAATAGCCAGAACGGCGCCGATTATCCGGGCGGCCATCGGTATCGACACTCCGGTGAAATAACGGAGACCACCGAGGATCAGCACCCACAGAAAATTCGAGTAGCCCTCGATGCGGTCGCCAAGATTGAACACCAAGCCTGCACCGTCCGCGAGATTCCTCGCAAACACAAAGGAAACGTAAGCGTCATCCACACATGCGCCGCGTTGAAGATAGGTCACTGCTCCACACAGAAAAATCAAGAATGTGGGCTCAACCCACCGAACTGGTTTTTTCACAGACATTTAAGGTTAATAGCAATAATACGTCAAAGGGGAATTTTTGAAAAGCCCTTGCCTCTACATTTCAAAGAATAAACACACAACTCGCCATAGGGGTAAAGAAACTTTAACTGTATAAAGTTTATTTCCACTCTCGACGCGTTCTTTTTATTTATTCCATAAAATGAAGAAACGATTTTATCTTTGAAAACACCGCCTTAAAAATTTATTTCGTGAAAAAGGCATGATGGCACGACATTTGAAGTATTTATCGGCAACACGGAAGACTGCCTCTGCACGTGATGAATTTCGGTCGGGGGACCCAATTAAATTCCAAGGAAAAGGGGCTCTAAGAGAAATTACACACGGCAGACGGCGGTTTTCCTTTTCATGTACCAGGTAGCCGCCCAAATGGACGGTTTTTTTATTCTTTTCTTCGCACCATAATCGTGCGTGTGCCTTCCTGCACAACTTCGTCCCGCTGATTTACCATCCTGGCCTCGAACACGATTATACCACGGTCGGGTTTTGATGTTTCCCGTTTGGATTTAACGACTTGATCGAGGTGCAGAGTATCTCCTATGAAAACCGGCGCGTGGAAATTCCATTCCAGCCCCAAAAACGCCATGATAGTGCCATCAAGTATCCCGAGGCTTTGACTTAAACCGGTGGAAATGGCAAGCGCCAGGGCGCCGTGCGCAATTCGCTTTCCGAAAATGGTCTTTTTCGCGTATTCCTCGTCGGTGTGCAGCGGATTGAAATCTCCCGAAAGCCCCGCGAAGTTGACAACGTCCGCTTCAGTTATCGTTCTGCCACGGCTTTGGAATTCCTGCCCCACCTCGAGTTCCTCGAAATACATGCCCATCTTTTTACTCCTCCGGTCGGTTGGAATTTAAACTTGATAAACAGCTTAAGATAATAAGGGCCCATACGGGCCCCTACCTGGGAATCCAAATTCCCAAAATCATATAAACCCCTTACCGCCTAACTCACTTATTCAGCACTTCCTCGATAATTTCCCTGAAAGCGCAATAACCTTGTGCGCCTTTGATCATCTTGTCGTTAACAAAAACGGTGGGAGTGGATGAAACTCCCGCTCGTCGCGCTTCGTCGAAATCGTTTTGTACCTTCCTTCTTATTTCGATACTGTCCAGATCTTTTTTAAAGCGCTCGATATCGAGACCGATTTCCTTCGCAAAATCCTCGATTTTTAATCTCGAGAGTTTTCGCTGGTTCCGGAAAATCATTTTATGCATTTCCCAGAATTTACCTTGTTTTTCAGCCGCCAAAACGGCTTGGGCCGCAAGCTTGGCGTTACGGTGAAAGTTCAACGGAAAATTCTTATACACATGGCGAACTTTATCCGGGTAGGCCTTTATAACTTTCTCGATTGTTGGTTGCACTCTACCCGAGTAAGGGCACTCGAAATCGCTGAACTCGATTAAAACTACCGACGCGTTTTTAGGGCCTCTCGACGGCGAGTCTCCCGGGCTTACCTTGAATCCGCCGGGCGTTTCCGGCGGCCCGAAGAAATTAAGCGCCATACCCATAATCATTTCCGCCTCGGGAACCGTCGGGTTGAGGAAAGGCATAATTTGTTTTTGACACTCCGGCCGGTGCCCGTAGAAATAATATTCAAACAGGGGACGGCTCGGCGGCTGTATCAACTCCCATGTAACTCCGTGAAGGATATACAGTTCGTCGGAAACCCCTTCGAGATATGGCAGGATACCCTTCCTCGCATCGCCGAGGAAAAGCGCAGAAACGGCGCGCGCGTCGGCAAGTTCGTTATTCGACGTTTTCAGCGAGCTTACATCCACGCCCGCGGCCAACCGCGCCAGTTGACCTGCCATGTAATCCTTTTCCTTGTCCGGACTTATGGAATTCAGAAGAGGTTTCACGTCCCGGCGAAACCTGTGAGAAAGAGTTTGCGCATACAACTCCCTGACTATCTGGGCTTCCGATTTCCCCTCTTTAACCTGATCTACGATAAATTCCGCCTGTCGCTCCCCCTCTCCGCAGTCGGGTATATCCACCCTGCACTCGGCAACGGTGGTGATGCGGCATCCGCAGTCGCAAGGCACCTCATTCAGCAGCTTGATGACCAGTTGTTTCTGCTCCTCGGTCAACCCTTCAAGCTCGACGCCCTCCATTCCATCCTTGATGTTGGAGTGCCGGACTTGCACGGACTTTTCGCTGAACACCTCGAGCTCGTGTTGGGGATCGGTCCTCACACTAACGGCATTTTGCTGCGGATTGCAGCCAATCGTTTGCGTTAAAAGTAAAATCGCTGCCGTAAAAACCGCCCGCTCAAACATTTTCGCCCGTAAAATACATCTTACCATCGTCTTTTCTCCTTGTCCGTTTAACGTTTTACATTGACTCTGCATCTAGGGACAACCCCGTTGTTTATAAGTTCTTGGTTCCAGCCGCCAAGTTAATCACACAAATAGCACTTCGTATTATTTAATGCGGTGCTATCCTCGACGCGAGTTGTTCGTATTCTTCAGTCACCGTTTCCGCCAGAGCCTGCTGAACGGCCCCGACCAGCATGCATGTTTCCGGAATCGCTCCGGTAATCCTTCTGCCCGCCACAAATATTGCCGGATAACATCCGATGCCCAGTTTCAAGCATCTGCTTTGAAGCGTTTTCACGCGACTGCGCACCTCAGGTGATATCGCTTCCTGGTTCAATGATTCCGGTTCGAGCCCGGCCTCCTCGGTGAAACCATCCAACTTGCCGTCTTCAATCTCGCCCTTCGACTCCATCAACAACGGATGTATCACATCGAATTTTCCGAGCCTGTGCGCGGCCAACGCCACCCTCGCGGCCTTTTCGGCCTTCGGGTCAAGCCTGCTGCGCGGGCACGGCCAAAATACCACTCGAACACGCTTCGGATACAGATGATACATCGCGATTACTTTCTCCCACGCCTGATGTGAAAAGCCGGATGTGTAATCGTAAAACAATGTCACCGCAACCGGTGCATCGGGCGGACCCAACGACGGCAAATTCTCATGAAGAAGATAAACTTTCTCGTTTTCCAGATTGGCCATCGCGCCACCTTCTTTGAAGGCCTTACCATACAAGCGCGTCAGTATCACCTCGTCCTCGAGTCCCTTGATCACGCCGTCCACGATATAATCAGCCATTCGCTGACTTGTGACGCAATGCGGAACGTCCCGGCGGCACCTGGCAACGCTCATCCTTTCATTGGAAGCCAGGCATAAAACCACGTTAAGCAAATTAACCACTCGCGTTTCCTGCTCTTCATCGAGACCGGAAAGATCAACGCCTTTCAAGCCGGAGGTTACGACTCCGAAGGGATAAGGATTTTGGGACGGATGTTCAATTCTCTCATTCCTTTTCTTGTTTTTCTCTGCGCGATAATATCCCACGATACCGCCCACGGTGAAAGACACTATGGTTATTATCAAGGCAGCGATCAACCACTTACGCACGGAAGGATGCTTGATTCGTTCGATGATTTCCTTCATTGTTTTGAAAATGCCATAAAAGGCCAAGCGCCGCAAATTGGTTGGGTCTGCGACATATTTTGGGGGTTATTGTGGTGCAGGCCTCTTGTCCGTACGGACTGGAAGCCTGCTGCACCACAACCCCAATTACTTACGGAAATTACCAAAACCCATTTTTATGTTGCAGGCCCACGCAACACTAGGCCACTGGACGAAACCGCTATTTTAAGCTAATAAGTTTGAAGGAGGTTTAATCGTATGTTCGAGTGGTTTTCACAAACAAGACTATTATGCGGAGATGGGACAGTAGCAAAAGCGGCGGGAACATTGGAACGGATCGGCGGCACGCGCGCTGTCATCGTCACGGACGCGGGAGTGTCCTCCGCCGGGCCTGCCGACAAGGTTGTCGAAAGCCTGGGCGATAAATGCGCCGGGGTATTCAAAGACGTGCCGCAGGATACCGGGTATGAGATCGTAGACAGCGCTTACGACTTCGCTAAATCAAAAGATGCGGACGTCGTGGTCAGCGTCGGCGGTGGCAGTGTTATCGACACCGCCAAGGCGCTGTGCATACTGATGAAGGAAGGCGGAAAGGCCGAGGATCACGTTGGGCTGTATAAACTTAAGCGACGCGGCGTACCGCATGTGGTCATACCTACTACTGCGGGCACCGGCTCGGAAGTGACTTCCGTGGCAGTGCTTTTGGATAAGAAGCAGGGTAAGAAGGTCTATTACCTCAGCGAACACATCGCGCCGGAGGTGGCGATACTCGATCCTTCACTGACCGTCAGCATGCCGCCCGGACTGACGGCCTCGACCGGCATGGACGCTTTGACTCATGCCATCGAAGCGATGGTAAGCAGGCTAAAGAACCCGTTCAGTGCGGCGCTTGCTCTCGAAGCCATCAAGATCATGAGACGCCGGCTGCCCGAATGCGTTCGGGACGGTTCCAACCTCGAAGCCCGCGCGGCGGTTCAGATAGCCGCGACGATGGCGGGTATAGCTTTCGCTTCTGCGCAGGTCGGGATGGTTCACGCCGTCGCTCATTCGCTGGGTGCGATCTGCGGAGTGCCGCACGGCATTGCCAACGGAATAATGCTGGCACCCGTCATGCGCTTCAACTCGAGCGCCTGCGCCGCCGAAATGGCCGAAGTGGCTATAGCGTTGGGCGCCGAAAGACAAGGCCGCTCCGATGAAGAACTCGCCGCAGCGGCAGCCGACGAGGTGGAAAAGCTGCTCGATGAAACAAATCACCCGAAACACCTCTCCGAGGTGAATGTAAAGCCCGAGCAAATATCCCAATGCGCCGCGCTGGCCGTCAGCGATACCGCTATTTCCACAAACCCTCGAAGGGCCAAATCACCCGAGCAAGTCGAGGAAATAATCAAAAAAGTCCTATAACTACCTTGGAGTACGATTGGAATGGGCCCGTATGAACCCCTACTCGATCATGTATGATCTTTGAGGAACGAGCGTATAAACCGCTCGACTTGTTCCGCGCCTCGAATAATGCCGTAATGCCCCTCGCATAAGATGTCAGCCTGAAGCTCGATCAATTTTTCCATCGACAGCTTCCATTGCTCGATGTCCGAGCCGAGCATGGGAGAAAACGGCCCGTGGATGTCCTGGCCGAAAAGCACTCTCGATCCGCTTACATCCGTATATATGGATATGGAACCTGGTGAATGCCCGGGAGTATGAAGCAGTATAAACTCGACATTTCCAACACGCACCGTTTCGCTCGGCCCATCGAAAGTCACCTCGACGGGAGTGGGTTCGAGGTCGGTTCCGTACCATCTCGCCGCCGTCCTGTCATTGTCACCGACCTCAAGCGGTTTCGCGCACAATGCGTGACACATCGCCTGGGCTCCCGTTTCCCGCCGGAGAAAGTTTATCCCACCGGTGTGATCGATATGGCAATGAGTGATCAGAATCCATTTTATTCGCGACGGATCTGCGCCTGCCGCTTCGACGTTGCGAAGTATGGCGGAGGGATTATCGCCCGCTCCCGCATCGATAAGCGCCAGTTCGCCGCCTCCATCGACAAGATATACGCAAGCGTCTTTCGGATGGCTCAAACTCCCGTCGCCCACCATCCAGACCTTATCGATCACTTCTTCCGCACGGCCTTTTATGTTACAACCTCCGCTTCCGAAGACTTGTCCAAATTCAATACGGCAAGCACAAGGTAGGAAACATAAACCGCCACATAAATGAAAAACACGAACTGGAGAGACTCTTCGGGCACAAGTTGCACCAACAGCAAAGCTGCCAACTCGACCGTGGTGGCAGGGATAAGCGCGTAAAAACCAAGCTTAACCAGCTTTGAATACTCCGGGCGCCTTCGCGAGAGACCCGCCGCGAGCAGCGTCACGAGCGTGCCGATAAAAACGTGGATCACTTTTAACAACGCAAAACGCACCATCCCCTGCAAGAACATCGTCCCGAGCCAATACGACCTCATCTTGTTCCCAAGGCTGCGTATGCCGTCTGAGTCGAGTACGATGTCGCCGTAATACCGGTTCAAATCGGCCAGGGAGTTGCGTTGATCGGTAGGCTTCATCTTCGGTCGAGCCTGCCTTATGACAAATTCGGTGGTCGTCAGCAACAAGCCTTCCGTCCATGCGGGATCGATGTCTCGCGTCGCGCCGGTGGTATCCACGACCAGTGGTATCGATTCCCCCCATATTTCTATTTCGCCCGTTACCGGCCGTTCCTCTTCGCTTGACGCGACGCCGTCGCTTATGGCGACTTTCGGGAAGGATTTATCCCACTGAACTGCAATACTTTCCACCTCTTTGGGCCACCGCAGGAAAACGTGTACCGCTATGGCGCAATATTGCAATGCGCCGATGATCAACAGCGCGACAAGCGCCGGCCAAAGCGGCGATTGGATTAATTCCCGATACCGCCGTGGATTCCAACTCGATACCGCAAGTTCCCAGCGCTCTGGTTGGTCTGTTTTTATTTCTTCAGTCATCTACCTTATTCAAATAAGGGGTTTAACCCCCTTGTCCTCCTTTTATTCAAAAAGTGCGGGAAAACGTTTCTCCATAAGCTCCGCCGTCCTGCGTACGGCACCCAGGTTGGCCTTTATAAAGTTCTCGGCGGCCTGGCCCGCCCGCTCGCGCAGCTCACCGCCGCTGAACAATTCGAGCAACTTGCTTTCCATCTGCTGAGCGTTGTTCACACAAAACGCGCCGCCGGATTTGACGAGCAGTTGCGCTTCGCGCGCATTGGCATGTTTCGGCCCAACCAGAACGGGCAATTTCATGCAGGCAGGCTCCATGACGTTGTGCACCTTTTTTACAAAGCTGCCCCCGACAAAAGCCGCCGTCCCCAGCCGATATAACTTTGCAAGCACCCCTACCCTGTCCACGACTACGGCGTCAGGCGCGCCGGCGGCGCCTGACTCCACTTCGGATAAAGTGGCCGCGTTCAGTCCTTGCCGGCGTATACTCTCAATTATACCGCTCACCCGATGCGGTTCAGGCTCATGCGGCGCGATTATCAACCTCGATTGCTCGACGGCCCCTCTCACCTTCGCGAATGCGGGCACGACCACCCGCTCGTCCGGCGGCCATGTGCTACCTGCAACCAGCGTTGGGCCGTCATGCGGCAATCCTGAAAACAGCGGGTCGTCGTCACTGACTTTCATGGCTCGCCGCCACGTCTGGTCGAATCGCGGGTCGCCGGTGATTTCAATTCGCTCTTCATCCACTCCCAACTTTACGAATCGAGTAGCGTCGTCTTCCGATATGACCGCCACCAAGTCGAGTGCCTTGAGTCCCGCCGATGCCGTTCCCGATACCAGCGGAATCAGCCGCCCGGCGTTCGGGGGGAACGTCCCCGCCACCAGCATGGTGGCGACGCCCCGGTTATGCGCTTCTCGCGCAAGGTTCGGCCAAACGTCAGCTCTCGAAAAAACCAGTATATCCGGCCGCACAATATCGAGCAGACGGCGAACCTCATCGGGAAAATCCAAAGGGAGTATAGTCCTGGCCACGGCTCGTTCATATGCTCCCACGATATTTTCGGCGCTGGGCGAAAAATGCGTTACAACGGCGACAAAGTCCGGGCGATCCTCCATCAACTCGTCAATAACGGCCCTGCCCTGTAAAAACTCTCCGACGCTCGGTGCGTGCAGCATCAGCCGCTTGCCCGGCGGCGCCGCTTCGAGCGCGGTTTCCAGTCCGGCAGACCAATCCTTTCGCAAGTCGATAGCCCGGCGGGCCTTATCGGAAAAAGGTGCTGCGATGCGCATGGCCATTCTCATGGCCGGCAGGAAAATCGAATTGTATGCGAAATTAGGCACGGTATCGAGGGTAAAGTTTAGATTTCGGCGACGACCTTGTACGCCTCTTCCATGGCGGCATCGAGCTTTGAGGTGTCCGGCCCGCCGGCCTGCGCCATTTCGGGCCTTCCCCCACCCTTGCCTCCCACTATTTTAGCGAGTTGCCGGATTATTTTCCCGGCATTTATGCGATCGGTCAAATCCTTTGAAACTTTCACGACCAGTCCCGCCTTGCCGTCAATCTCTGCGCCGAGAATCACCACACCATTGCCGAGCCGCTCCATGAATCGGTCGCTGATCTCGCGCAATGCCTTGGCATTGGGAGCTCCGACGCGCGCGGCAAGCACCTTGGCGCCGTTAACTTCCTTTACACGATCCATCGGGTCAGGCCCCACCGGAGCGCGTTGGCTGTGCGCCCGCTCGAGTTCCTTGCGCAACTTGCGTAATTCCTCTTGAAGTTTCCGGACCCTTTCAGGCAACGCACACGGATCATCGGACTTCAGGTATGCGGCAGCGCGGTTAAGAGCTTCCTCGCGCTCCCTGAAATAATCCAGCGCAGCGCGGCCCGCAACCGCCACTATCCGCCGCTCGCCGCTGCCTATAGCCACTTCCTGTAGTATCTTGAAAAGCCCGATATCGCCGGTTTGGTCCACGTGAGTGCCACCGCAAAGCTCCCTCGAATAATCGTCAACCTTCACCATGCGCACAACATCGCCGTACTTCTCACCGAACAATGCCATGGCGCCCTCGCGCTGAGCCTCGTCATAGGACATCTCGATTTTTTCGACGGGCATGTTCGCCAGGATGGACTCGTTTACGCGATCCTCGACGCGGCGTATTTCTTCCGGCGTCATTGCGGCAAGGTGCGAGAAATCGAACCTGAACCGACCCGGCTCGACCCTGCTGCCGCGCTGACGTACGTGATTCCCGAGCACTTCGCGCAAGGCGGCTTGCAGCAGGTGAGTCGACGTGTGGTGCCGTGCCGTTGAGGCCCTTCTTTCGGCATCGACGATCAATGTCGCGTCATCGCCCATTTTTACCTTGCCTCTCAGCAATCGGCCCTGATGAAGAACAAGCTCCCCCACGGGTTTTGTAGTGTCCATGATTTCGATTTCAAAGTCTTTACCGCTTATCTTTCCTCTATCGCCGACCTGCCCGCCACTTTCCGCATAAAAGGGAGTTTT
>CAZDAF010000050.1:0-14110 GCA_964503115.1 uncultured bacterium | reverse complement strand
GCTGTGCCGCAATCGCTTCCGCAAGATGCTTGGCTCCTTCGACGGGGCGGTCGATCATCACTACCGAAATTTCATCGCCGATCCGGTCAATTCCACCCAGCATTCTGGTAAGAAGTGGCGAGATTGTGAAAAAGACCTTCGGTTTGGTTTCTTCCAATACGCTAATAACGCCTTCTTTTCCCAGTCTTACGTCTATCGGAATGCACACGGCGCCGACTTGCAGCACGGCGAAATAGACGTAGACGAACTCGATGCAATTGGGCGTCCAGATTGCTATGTGATCGCCGGATTGGATACCGATAGATCGGAGATAACCGGAAAGACGGTTGACGTTATCCACCAGCTCGCTGAAAGTGATTTCGCGATCACCCAGGACAAGTGCTCGATTATCGGGCGACTTCGATGCGGTTTCCCGCAGTTCCGGAATAATACGCATGGCTAACACCTCCCTGAAAATAATTTAGAACTGAAAAAGTTATCATCTCAGAGGGCGGTTCGTCAAACGGCGACTAAGTCCCGAAATAACGCCCGTGCGGGTAAGATTTTACCGCTTGGAAGGTGGCGTTACGTTCATTTTGTGCAAGCTTGCACCGGCCTTGTTCCGGGGCATGTAGCGTGCTAAATTACAGAAAGGCGGGGAGGATTGCATGAGACGAATGATTCCCATAATCGTGCTTGTTACAGCGGTTGCGGTTGTAGCAGGTCAACTTACCGGCAGGGATGTGCTCGAAAAGGCGATTAAGAGGTACCGTGGCGACGACTCGGTATTAACGGTCATATTGACCAAGGTCAAAATGGAAAATCCCACCAAGAAAAAGCGTTTTTTGATAACAACTTACAGCAAGTCGAGGCCGGAGATTGTCAAGGCCCTGGTGGCGGTCAGGAGGGCGGGTAGCCCGGAATCGAAGCCGATACTGTTCCTTGTCTGGGACTGGCAGGATACGAAGCGCAATGACCAGCTTTGGTTTTGTCTGCCTTCCATCGGAAAGTACAACCGGATATCCGCCGAAAAGGGCGAGTCGATGACTGAAAAATACGGTTTCAGTATCGAGGAGATGAAGACTCGTGACCTGGATCTGGCCGACCACACTCTCGAAGGAACCGTCGAAATCGGAGGCGAGAAGGTTTACAAGGTGGTCAGCATACCGAAACGCCCGAAAAAAGAGGGTTTCAGCAAGTTGGAAGTCTTCATCAGGCCGGGTAACTGGACGCTCGCAAAAGCGAAGTACATCGACCTTGACGGGAAGAAGCTCAAAGTTTTCCGGGTGACGCGCATCGAGAAAGTCGACGGCATCTGGTCCGAAATGGCCGGTGAGCATAAGGATTATGAAAAAAGAACTATCGTTACCTTTAATGTGAAAAAAATCGAGTATAACAAAAAACTTTCTTCGAGTCTTTTTAATTTCACCAAGCCTCCGAAGCATATCCTGGAGGGGAATTGACCGCCACGGATTCGACCTGCAAAGCCGGCAACTCGACGAAGAAGCACGGTACGTACGAACGTCCTCGGCTGGAAGATTTTCTCGAAGATACCATTCCTCCGGTCGGGCATATAGATACTGAGATATTCTTCCGGCGAGTAACCGAAGAGACGCTCGGTTGTATCCGCCCCGAGTATGGTCCGTTGGTGCTTGATACGGCGAGCGGGATGGGTATCGATTCGTGCATATTGAGCAGCCGTGGCTTTGAGGTAGTCGCCCTCGAGCCTATGGGCAAGATGGTGGGGTATTCACTTCACCACCACGGCAAGGAAGGTCAATATTCGATGCATCTTAGAGGGTATGCCGAGGAGATGCCCCTTCGGGACGAGTGTCTGGATCAAGTATTGTGCAAGGGTAGTCTGGATCATTTCGTAGACCCGAGGGCGGCTTTGGCGGAGATGCGCAGGGTGCTGAAGCCCGGAGGCCGGTTCGTGGTAGCTGCGGCGAACTATGACAGCCTGAGCTGCTATTTCTCAAGGCTGAACTACGCCGTGCTCAGATTGACCAGAGGCCCCATGCTGCCCGGCGCTCCACGACCACACCACGAAATACCGACCGATCACTACACCAGATTCAATGCGAAAGTATTGCGACGGATGGTGAGGGAATATTTCGAGGTGCGACGAGAAATAGGTATTGGAATACTATGGGGCACCCCCTGCCTAAACATTTTATGGGATCGCATGTCGCCACGGAGGGTTGAAAAGATTCTGAACATTATCTACGACGCAGCCCGCCGTTTGCCGTTTCTCGCCGATATGATCGTGCTCGATTGCGTCAAACTTTGATCGATGATTATTCCCTATCGCGACATCAATCCTACGGAGCGCAAGCCGGTGGTAACGGTAGCGCTGATAGTCGCCAACTGTGCTGTTTTCATCTATCTGTGGTTGGCCGGCGACTTTAACGCGACTCATTACCATGCATATCTGAAAAAAGGCGGGCTGGTGCCCTCGCAATTTCTATCGAGTGAACTTTTTGCATTGTCGGGTTCGATACCCACTGCGCTTACGCCGCTGACGGCAATGTTCTTGCACGGCGGTTTTTTGCACCTTGCGGGCAACATGCTTTACCTGTGGATATTCGGCAACAATGTCGAGGACTACCTTGGCCATGCGCGATTTATCGCATTTTATCTGATAGTGGGATTAGCCGCCTCGATGGCTTTTATTGTCACATCATCAAGCAGCACGCTGCCGATGGTGGGCGCAAGCGGCGCGGTGGCGGGAGTTATGGGCGCTTATCTCGTGGTTTGGCCCCGTGCTCGAATACGGACGTTGGTGTTTATCATCATTTTTTTCACAATAGTGGAGTTGCCGGCGGTCGTCATGCTCGGCGTGTGGATAGCTATGCAGTTGCTCTATGGAGTAAGCTCGTTGGGGCGCTCGACCGGAGTGGCATGGTTCGCGCACATCGGCGGTTTCTTCGCGGGTGTCGGTTTGATATTGATAGCGCGCAAGAAGCGACCCGTGCGGCCGGGAATTCGCCGGATAATAATTCAATAACTTCACGTTCAGTACCTCTTGATTCGGAAACGCCGGTTGTTGTATTCTAAACGGCGGAATCCGACAACGTTGATTATTGGAAGGGAACCGTCGATATATGAGTGCGAAGGGAAATGATCGCAAGGAGATAAAGAAGAGGCTACAACAGTATCTCAAGGATCCCTCGGATGACCTGAAGTCGGAGTTGATCGAGTCGCAATATTTGCCGCTGCTTAAAAATATGTGGCGCAAATTGCCGCACGCTAAGTTGCAGGCGGCGGTTAAGTTACTTGCTCGGGACAACTCCGAGGGCGCTTTGCCGTTATTACGCGAGATGGCTGTCGATAAAGGTGCTTCAGTGCCGGTGAGAATCGAAGCGATTGAAGCGATCGAGGAGCGTGGCGAAAGCTTGGGTGACGATTCTCCAAAGCCCCGTTTGAAGGAGATGCTCCGTATTGCAACCCGGGACGATGCGCAAACGGCCGGTGAGTTGGCAAAAAACCTGGATGAAAACGAAATGGAAGCATGGGCGGAACTTCTGGCACAAAAGGGCGCCGTTAATGCCTTGGGTGCTGCAGGCGCGTCCGTTACCGGCAAGCGGTCGAAGAAGGCGCTCAAGCGTGCGGCTTACGAGTTGCGCGCCGGGGGTGTTGAGGTGCCCGATTGGGAAGAGAAGGGCGAATCGGTGCTCAAACCGCCCCCAAAAGACGACCCGGTAGCTTTTGGCACTATCCCGGACGGTTCGGGCAAACAGGCGATTTTTCTTTATTTGCCGGACGAAGCCGGCGGTGTTCACTTTGCCCAGGCGGTGATTGATGAAGACAACGGTATGGAAGATTACCAGGCGGCGGATGCAACAAGGGGAAGCGCCAGAGGTTTGCTGAAACAACTGCGTTCCAACGAGGAGATGCCTTTACCC
Source organism: uncultured bacterium (assembly GCA_964503115.1). Lineage (GTDB taxonomy): Bacteria > RBG-13-61-14 > RBG-13-61-14 > CAYWKU01 > CAYWKU01 > CAZDAF01. The sequence continues at coordinate 10,226 of CAZDAF010000050.1, read as the reverse complement.
GACATACCTCTTGAGCATGCTGCCTATCTGCTCGACCGCGCGGCGGCTCGTTCTTCCGAAAAAGGTTTTGCCACGCCCCGGGAATATCCCAAAACCAGGAGTTTGCTTAAAAAACTCGCCGAAGGTTACGTTCCGCCCGATCCAAAATCGCTTATTTCCGGCGAGGTGACCATTGCAGATGCGCGCGAAGCCGTCGAGTTGTTCGAGTCGCCGTGGTTCGTATCGTGGATTCCCGATGCCCAAAGCCTGGAATTGTGCAGGAATAAGCTGGATCAAGCGTTGAGCAGCACAATAGTGATTTCCGAGCCGCAGCGGTTGGAGCAAATAAAAAAGGCATTCGAAGACGCTGCAAGCGAATACCTCACACCGGAAAATAGGACGTTATTGGCTTACAGGCTCGAGGAGGCCGCAAGGATATTGGCATGGAATGACGACATCAAGCAGGCCCGCAGAGCCATGGCTGTCGAGAAGGAGATTAAGGATTCCGATTCCGTGCCGCGTTTTTTCGTGGAAATGTTTCGGCGTATTTTCCCGGATGTTGAAGAAAAAATCGGCGATAAAGCCGATAACATCGACGAAACTCCGACCTCGAATGGAGGAATAATTATTCCTTAACGGTACGGAGCGCAAAGGAGTGAAATGAAAAAGTTGTTCATAGAGGACATAAGCCCCGGAGACGAGGTAGTGGAATTTTTCCTCGTCAGGTCGAAAAACCGCCTCTCCACGCGGTCAGGTAAGCCGTATCTCGATCTCGAGCTGCAAGATCGCACGGGTATCGTCACTGCAAAAATGTGGGACGGCGTCGAGAAGGTGGAGGATTTATTCGAGCGCGGCGATGTTATAAAAATCAAGGCGGCGGCGCAAAGTTATCGCGATCAATTGCAGATAAAAATAGACGACTTAAGATTGCCGACCGCAAAGGAGGATATTCTCCTCGAGGAGTTTTTGCCTGCTACTTCCAAAGACGTCGAGGCTATGGCGGAGTCCATTGTCGAGTTTATCGAGAGCTTAAAAAATCCCCATCTGGGAGCGCTTTTGAGAGCGTTCTGGAACGATGACGATTTCCGGCGCGGCTTCGTGCGCTCTCCCGCCGCGCGCAATATTCATCACGCGTACCTCGGAGGGTTGCTTGAACACACTCTGAATGTCACCCAACTCGCCGAAGAGTGCGCAAAATTATATCCGGAACTGGACCGCGACCTGTTGCTTACCATGGCGATTTTGCACGACATCGGGAAAATCAAGGAACTGGGAGCCGAAGCGGAAATTATCTACACACGCGAAGGACTTCTGGTCGGCCATATAAACCTGGGCCTCGAAATGCTTGATGAAAAGATCGCGCTGGTGGAAGATTTTCCCAAAGAACTGGCTATTCGATGTAGGCATATCCTGTTGAGTCACCATGGCGAACTCGAGTGGGGTAGCCCCATTGTCCCGAAAACGCCGGAAGCCATGGTGCTGCATTACCTCGACAACCTCGACGCAAAAACCAATATTTTTCTCCGGGCGATAAGCACCGACCGGAACGACGCCGAGGAATTCACTTCCTACCATCGTGTGATGCAGAGGAATATATACAAAGGTCCTCGAAACGATACCGAGCCTGACGAAGATCGGTAGGCGGAGCCTCCACTTAATGGGCGTCCGGCGTCTTGTCTCCCTGCTCGGTGTTTGTTACCCTTCCTTTAATTCAACCGGAGGATATATCATGAAGGAAAAAGTCGTTGTTCTTGTAGCTGTTTTTATATCGATCGTGTTGCTGTCAACATCGCGCGCGGACGACATATGCAATATGCCGGTACCCACGGCGGAAGGGCCGGTGGTCGGCACCTCTGACGAAGGCCCGGGCGTTTGCGCCTATAAAGGTGTTCCGTACGCAGCGCCGCCGGTGGGTGATTTGCGCTGGCGGCCTCCCGATCCCGCGCCGTTGAGAAAAAATACGCTCGAAGCGACGGCGTTTTCAGCGCAATGCGTTCAGCCGGACGTCGGGCCGCTTGGAGGAGAGGAAAATAAAAACATTGGAATGAGCGAAGATTGTCTGTACCTCAATATCTGGAGACCGAACAAGCCGGGTAAATATCCTGTGATGGTTAGGATACACGGCGGCGCATTTATCATGGGTTCCGGGAGCCAGAGATTGCACAACGGCGCTAAACTTTCGGAGAAAAAAGACGTAGTGGTAGTAACTATAAACTACCGGCTGGGGCCTCTGGGCTTCCTGGCGCACCCGGCCCTTGCGAAGGAGAGTCCGAATTCGACCACCGGCAATTATGGTCTGCTCGACCAGACCGCGGCGCTGAAATGGATAAAGGAAAATATAGAAGCCTTTGGCGGGGATTCCGACAACATCACAATTTTCGGCGAATCCGCCGGGGGATATAGCGTTTGTTATCAGCTCGTGAACCCTCTTGCCAAAGGGCTTTTCCACCGCGCTATTATGGAATGCGGTTCTTGCGAAATCGATAAAACCTCGCAAGAAGATTACGAAAGAGGTTTCAAATTTGCGAAAAAGCTGAAATGCGATGAGGGAGACGTTACGGCCTGTTTGCGATCCAAATCCATCGACGAGATAGCGAAAACCTCTCCCGCGCCCGGCATGATGTCAATGATTGGAATGGGCGCGACGTTGTTTGAATGGTGGCCGCATGTGGATGGATGGTCGATTGTGGAGCAACCTATAGAGTCCCTCAGAAACGGCGATTTCAACCGGGTACCGCTCATGGTGGGAACTAATCGAGATGAAATAAAATTCTTTTCATTGTTTATGCCGAAATGGATTCACAAAACGCCTAAAACATTTGTGAAATATTTTACGAAAAAATTGTGTGGAAAAGATGCATGGAAGTGTATATTGAAACTGTATCCGTTGAAAAATTATTCGAGACCTATATATGCGGTCTTTGATTATGTGGGGGATTTGACGCTGGGGTGCAAGTCATTTGACGTGGCGATGGCTGTGTCACAGTTTCAGCCGACATATTATTATCGCTTCGATTACGACGACCATTCACTGCCTGAAAAGATGGGCGCGGCGCACGGTTTCGAGATACCGTTTATTTTCGACTCTTTTGAAACCATGTCCTTTGACATAATAAAGACAAGCGAACAGCTCGCAAGCGCCGAATCGTTGGCAATAATCATAATGAGTTACTGGGCGAACTTCGCAAGAAATGCGGATCCCAACGGGCCGGACCTTTTGAACTGGCCTATGTTTACAGAGAAAGAAAAATCGCGTATGTACCTGGATCTGCCGCCTCATGTCGGACCCACGAACTGTACCGAGAAATGCGACTATATGAGAAACAGACCGAACATAATTTTTTAGGAATGACAACAACCGGGCGGGTGGGTGAACGGAAATCCGCCGACTAAAAATGTCCGGCCGACAGGTAGCTCTTTATTATCGGGGTATTCTATCCGCCATATAGCGAAGGGAGACTATGTCTTCGACAAATATGGGAGGCCATTCCCACTCCATCTGCGTGTCTTTTATGCGATCACCTTCATAGATAAAAGGTACCGCCACCAGCTTTGATTCGATAATCTCAGTGTGTATATCAATGGACGCGACGTCGATATGCCGATCGACAATGGACAAGAGAAAAGGCATGGGGTATTGGGTTGCTTCAATTTCTCGAAGCGCGCATCCTGCGGGAGCTCCCTCTTCTTCGGGCTTCTTCATTTCAGGCACGATCGATTTGGAAGTGTACAACAGCCCTGGGTCACCGAAGTAGCTGGGTCGCCAGGTGCGATATGCCGTCACCCAAACCCACGGGCAATCTTCGAGTATTCTTTTTATCAGCTTTTTTTCTTTACCGGATGCCGATATTTCAGTGCTTACTTTAAGTGCCCACATAGGCAGCCACAGCAGGGATGACGGTTTGACATTCTCGGGTGGCGATTGCGATACGAATGATAACTTCCGAAAGCGACTGTTCGCGCCTATCTCATATCCGCAGATGCAGTTGCGGCAAAAAAACACCACGTCCTGATCCAGGCCGGCCAACTCGGCCCCGCAATGAGGACACCGCATAACAGCTATCGTTACGTCATCTACCATGGCCCGTACCAGCGGTTGCCCCTTTCAATTTCAATCCCTTCCATAGTGGATTCCCAGATGCTCGACATTGTGCGGCCCAGGCGTTCCAGGGCGGTTTCGGGCGGCTTGTTTACCCGCTCGATATCCACGTGCTCGCCCCTCCACACCACCTCGCCGCTGTATCGAAACTGGTTCCACGCCATCGCCAGCAAATAAACGAAAAACATCAGTATCAGAAATATCGGAATGGAAAGCACAAGAAGAAGGCCTCCCACTTCCGGTAAAGAACCGGTGGCCGCCAGCTTTACGGCGCGTGCGATGGGGTATGTAAGTACGGCCAGGGTACCGATCATTATAGGGATTCGCTCGGAATCGCGAGCGGGCGCTCGACCGAATAACACCTTGCCGGTCACACCGTCGATCACCAGCCTGTATAACCTGTTATGATACGTGTACTTGATAAGCCAAACCGGGCAGAATACCAATCTGATATTTTTCCTCAGCAGTTTCGTTTCGTCATTGGCGACGAATATCGAAGAAATTGGTTTTCCTATTTCGGTAGCCTCGACCGGCAAATCCGAATCGAAGACATGAGCGTCTTTCTCGAGCTTTGCCGGGTCGAACGGCTTGATGGATTTCAATTGCCGGAGCTTATCGAGGTGTATGTTTTCCAGTCCCCATTCACCGAGCCGCACGGCGGGCGCCTGATGCTGAATATCCCTGATAATCACATTCGCTTTATATTCTTCCATCGTGACATCGTACTTCCTGACGATATCTTTTGTAGTCATTTTCCCGACTCTTTGCGCAGTCATCTCGTAAAATGGCAGATAATAGAGCCCTGCGCTGTAGAATCCGGCTGCTTTTTTGATGTCCGGCGCCGGCTTTTCGCCCGCCAGAAGTCGCCGTGCGGCACTCTTCGCGGCCCTTAAATCCAAATCCGGCTCGATAACGTACTTCGGAATGTGATCCTTTATTTCGATCAGGCTTCGCGTACCGCAAGACGGGCAAACGCTTATCCGTTCCCCTTCCTTGAAAGCCAGTGTGCCGCCGCAGGACGGGCATGATAAGTGCCGCACGTTACTTTTCACGACATTACCCCTTCAATCATTTTCTTAACGACGAAATACAGAGGTATTGAAGCCGCCGCATAAAGCAGCAACGCGACAATGCTGCCCGATCCAGCCACACCTAGGAGAAAAAATACACCAAATATCACTAACGCCGCCATTGCGTATAAGCGGTCCTTCTGTTTCTCGAAGGTGGGCGGCAACTCATCGGCAAACGCCTTCCCGCGCACTGCGTCCACCCACACTTCGTAAGTTATTCCGTCATATTCATAATTCACGGCCCAGAACGGACAGTGCACCAGCCATACCTTCGTCGGCGCAATACCCTGCCGCTCGATAAGCTCTTCCAGCCGCTCCGAGGGAGGTTCGACCCAGACGTCTCCGGTTTCGCTCTGAAGAAACGGCCGGGCGTCTCCGGAAAGTATATCGGCATCTTCCAGGCTTGTTATGGGATGAGTCGCCGCTATAAAGGTACCGAGCTCTTCGCCTTCCTGTGTTTGCCAAAACGGCCAGAAAACCATCGAGGTCCGCTTGATGGTGAATGAGCTTCTTCTTTCCAGCCGTTGCAAGTAAGTCCGAAGAACTTTTTCAATATCCCTTTCGGGGAGCATCGGCTTCAGAAGGTAATGGAGATACCCTTCCCGAATCGATACGAAAAGCGAAGACCCGCAATATGGGCAGGTAGCCAGACCTTGTTCGAGTTGTACCGGCACGTTGCCGCCGCATTGAGTGCACTTTACCTCCATATATCATTTATGCTACCCTTTTAGGCGGGTTAAATCAACACCGTGAATGCTTCATTTACCTTTGATCCGTGGGAACTCAAGCGTTTCCGCGCCGGCGAAACAGCTGAAAGACCGGGCTTGGGCAAGCGCGTTATCGAGGCCTGGAAACGATTCGGTATGGCCATCGCCAAAGTCAACCTTTATGTACTGGTTTTTATCATTTACTGGACTGTATTCGCCGTAACCGCCTTAATTGCAAAGCTTTTAGGCCGCGACTGGCTGGAAGTCAAGTCCCGCCGGAAGGAACTATGGCATCCTTTGCCCCAGCCGCCCGAAAGCGACGAGGGTTACTACAGGCAATTCTGAAATGCCTTTGTTTTCAAGCTAAATGGATGTTCTGGGCATATCCTGTTATTACCACGATTCGGCGGCGGCGCTGCTGAGAGACGGTAAGTTCATAGTAGCGGCGCAGGAGGAGCGGTTTACCCGAAAAAAACACGACTCTTCGTTTCCAAGCCACGCTATCGCGTACTGCATGCAACAGGCGGATGTTGACGGATCGAGCCTTGATCACGTCGGTTTTTACGATAAGCCGTTTATAAAGTTCGAGCGTATTATGCTGACCTACCTCCAGACCTTCCCACGCTCGATGCGCGCTTTCATGGAAGCCATACCCCAATGGCTCGAAACGAAGCTTTGGGCGCCGTCTCACATCCGCAGCGAAACCGGCTTCGGCGGTCGGGTTATGTTTATACCTCATCACTTGTCCCATGCGGCAAGCTCTTTTCTGGTAAGCCCTTTCGATGAAGCCGCGATACTCACGGTGGACGGCGTCGGAGAATGGTCTACAGCCACAATGGGGGTGGGCCGGGGCGCCGATATCGAACTCCTCAACGAGATACGCTTCCCTCACTCACTCGGTCTGCTTTACAGCGCGTTTACTTATTACCTCGGTTTCCGCGTCAACAGTGCGGAATATAAAGTGATGGGCTTGGCGCCTTACGGCGAGCCGGCTTTTATGGACGAACTTCGCGAGATTGTGCACGTTGCGCCGGACGGCGGTATTCACCTGAACATGAAATACTTCGCTTACCATTATGGATTGAAAATGACCAACCGGCGTTTCGACAAGCTTTTCGGCGGACCGCGGCGCGACCCGGACGCGAAAATCGAACAACGACACATGGACATCGCCGCCGGACTCCAGAAACTGACCGAGGAGATAATTCTCAAAATGGCGATTGCCCTACATGAAAAAACCAGATTGAAAAAACTTTGCATGGCCGGGGGTGTGGCGTTGAACTGCGTCGCAAACGGCCGTCTGCTCAGGGAAGGGCCGTTCGACGACATTTTCATAATGCCCGCCGCCGGGGATGCCGGTGGAGCCGTGGGCATTGCCGCTTACATTTATCATTCGATATTGGGCAAACCCAGAACGCATCCCTGGGATAACGCTTTTCTCGGACCGGGTTGGTCAACCGGGCAAATTCGCGCATATCTCGATGATAATCAAATCCCGTACCGTGAACTCGAACGCAAAGAGCTGCTCGAAACTACGGCAAAGTTAATCGCCGATCAAAACGTCGTCGGGTGGTTTCAGGGGATGATGGAGTTCGGCCCGAGGGCGCTTGGCGCGAGGTCGATACTCGCCGACGCTCGCAATCCCGAGAACAGGGACAGGGTCAACCTCAAGATTAAATTCCGCGAGAGTTTCCGGCCATTTGCGCCGACGGTACTTGAAGAAAAGGTCTCCGAATGGTTCGAGCTTGACCGCCCGAGTCCTTATATGTTGCTCGTGGCGGCCGTCAGGGGCGATAAGCGCGAGATTCCCAGCGTCACGCACGTTGACGGGAGCGCTCGCATCCAGACGATCAACCGCCGGCATCACCCGCTTTATTACGATCTGATCTGCGAGTTCGAGCGACAAACAGGCTGCCCGGTCATCATAAACACCAGTTTCAACGTTCGGGGCGAGCCTATAGTCTGCTCACCTCACGATGCATACCTATGTTTCATGCGCACCGGTATGGATTACCTCGTAATGGATCGATTCCTGTTGAATAAAGAAGATCAACCTCCCCTCGAAGACGCCGAAAAGCCTCAATTCGAGCCGGATTGATTAATCAGTGCGAAATTTTCAGTGCGAAACTTGCCCCGGGCGAAGTCGAAGGGTGCTAAGTCCCTTCATCCTTTACACTTAATATTTCATCCACTACACTTCATGCTTAATTCGGCTGGAGGATGAAGATTGAACTGGGAACGTGAATATCTGAAATTTATCAAGCGCTGGGAGCGCGCGCAATTCGCTTATTTCCGGTGGAAAATGCGTAAGCATTTCAAGTTCGGCGCCGGATGCGACATATATGCGCCCGCAATTACTTTCGACGGGTGGGGTAACGTGGTTTTCGAGGAAGAGTGTTTCCTCGAACGTGGTGGGTTGGGAGTGCATTTCAGCGTCGGTTTGGGCGGCCTGGTGCGTTTCGGGCGAAAAATGTGGATAAGGACATGGTACGCGCCGAACGTCTTCTGCAGCGATCACGGCGCAGTCATCGAAATAGGCCCGGATTCGATGGTCTCGGGCATAATGATAAGAGTCAAAAAGGGCGTACATATCGGAAAGCGTTTCCTGGGCGCGTACGGCGCAAGGCTTCTTGATTCGGACTTCCACGACCTTGACAACGAAACCCGCGAGAAAAGCGAGCCCATCGAGATCGGCGATTACGTGTGGCTCACAAGCGATGTCACCGTCCTCGGTGGAGTAAAAATAGGTAGCCATACAGTCATTGGAGCCGGGTCGCTGGTAACCACCGACATACCCGACCACTGCTTCGCAGCGGGCAGACCCGCAAAACCGTTAAGGACCATCGGCGACCGTTCAAATACCCGGTAGTCAGGATGTTCATCCATCAACATCAATTCTATGGATGTCCCCGGAACTTGTTATGCCCAAAAAATTGGTGGTATTTGCTTTGAGTTTGTGATAATATGATAGTAAACACTAAGGGGAAGAATCGGCTGTTCATTTTCTTAAACGAACGAATAGAATAAGGAATCTCAAACTTACGGATCGGAAGACGAGGTCTATGCCCGGAGAAGGCGCAAAAATAAAGCGCCCAAGCAATATAAGAAGCGTTCCCAGATAACCTGAGTTCACGTCAGATAGGAAGGAAAGTAGCATGAATGGAAAACCGAGAGTTTTATTAACGGCTTCTTACGGGCCCAACACCATCGGTTGGGGAGAGGACATGTACGACTTACTCAAGTCTCGCCTCGCTCGCGGGCATGGCCCATTTTCGATGAGTTCTCACATGCATTACTTCGCCTTGTACCTCATTGCGGAGAACTTGAGTTGTCCTACGACGGTACTGGAGAATCCGCACTGGGATGAGTTCGACCTGGAACTTGACGAGGGTTACGATTACGTGGGCATCCAGTTAAAAAGCCTCCATACCGCCAAAGTGGCGAGGATGGTCAAACGCATCCGCGAGAAGTGTCCCGACACCAAGATCGTCATAGGCGGTTACGGTGTCATGCCCATTTACCATCCCGTTCCCGGCGATGTGAACGGCGATGCGGACTACATCCGCGAAAACGCCCATTACCTTTGCCGTGAAGAAGGCGTTCAATTCATGCGGCGTCTGCTCGATGATACGCCTATAGATCGGGAGATAACCCAGTATCACTTGCCCATGTGCAGCATGAGCATTAACGCCCTCAACGCCGGGGTGCGGAACGGCATAATACTTGTGAGCCTCGGTTGCCCCAACGCCTGTGACTTCTGCACCACCAGCGCTTTCTTCTACCACAAAAAATTTTACGTCGCCGAACCCGAACAGGTTTATCGATTTATCAAGAACTACCAGAAAAGAGTCAAAGCCAATGATATTGTAGTGGTTTTGTTTGACGAAGACATTTTCCTTAACGCGGATTACGTCCGGGAGTTGGGGCGGTTGCTCCGTAGCGATAAGAGCACATGGGGAGTTCAATGGTTCAGCTTCGGCTCGATACGTTCCCTTTCCCAGTTTACCGGCGAGGAACTCAGGGACTGCGGCGTCGGGTCGGTCTGGATTGGCGTCGAAAGCTTTATGACCGGTGATAAACTCTGCGACGATTGTTACGAAAAGCGGCGCGGCCTGGAAGTCAAGAAGGTGTTCGAGGACCTGCATCGGAACGGTATCAACACCACCGCCTCGCTGGTGCTCGGATTCGATTTCCACACTCCCGAGAACCTCAAAGAAGACATAGACCAGTTCGTGGCCTTAAAACCGCTTTTCTACCAGATTGCTCCGCTTACTCCCTGTCCCGGTACCGCGTTTTACGAACGAATGCTCGAAGAAAATCGCATTCTCGATACTTTTAGTTGGGAGGATGGCATTATCTGTAAAGACGATT